>JAFRSZ010000320.1 GCA_017439205.1 Clostridia bacterium | reverse complement strand
CGAGACCTTTGCGCTTACCCCCTTACGGCTGCAAATGGACCGGGATTTTGCGGGGAAGATCACAATCGAAAAGCTTGCATGGCTCAAAGCGCATCGGGATGCGGCAGAGGCAATTTTCAACGGTGAAGAGAGCGACGAGCCGATGTATACGCCGTATCTCTATTCTGATATGAATTTTGCCGGAGAGATCATCACCGAAATGCAGCGGCTGTATACCTATCACGATACCGTGATCGGCGCCGTGCTCCAAAAGAACGGTTACTTGGAAACGCAGGCAAAAGCCGTAAATGACCGATACCGTCAGCGGCAGGCAGAGCTGATTGAAAAAACCTATGCCGGAAGAAGCCTTGATTCCTTTTACCGGGTCAACGCCTTTGAAACGGTATTCTCTTACCGTTTAAGCGCCCTGTTTTTGGTATTGCTGGGCGTATACAGCGCCGCCTTTCTGTTTGCCGGTGAAAAGGAAAACGGTATGCTGCCGCTGCTAAAATGCACACCGAAAAAGCGTGCGCTGTTCGCGGCAAAAACGGTGGCCTTCTTCACGTTCGTATTGTGCGTTGGAATTCTGTTCTTCTCGGCGGATCTGCTCACGTTCTGGCTTTGCCTGCGGCCGAGCGGATTTGGGCAGCCGTTCTACGCCATTGAAGGGTATATGTATTCGGTGCTGAACGTGAATATTCTCACCGCTTATCTGCTCACGTCCTTTTTGCGCGTGCTCGGCGCGTTTTTCATCGGCTGTGCCGTGATGCTGCTTTCCGTTTTGCTGCCGAAGGCGTGGCACGCATTTTTCTGCGGCGTGCTGCTCACGGCGGCGCTTATGAGCATGAGCCTGTTTACGGACGGTATTTTCGGCGCGCTGCGGTTCTTCGACCCCGTAACACTGCTGATCAGCATTCGTCTGTTTGAAACCTTCCGCGTTGTCAATATCTTCGGTAATCCCGTGTTTATGTATGCCGCCGCGCTTTTTGGCAGCCTGCTGTTCGGTTCGCTCTCTCTTACGGGCACGTGGCTTATCTACAAAAGGAGACGGGGCTATGCTTAAACAGGAACTGAAAAAGGTTTTTATCAAAAGATATTATCTGTTGATCTTTTTTGCGCTGCTTGCGGCGGAACTCGTTTTGTGCGTCGTGCAGGGCGGAAAAGAGGGGCTTTCCGGCTTTGACAAAGAGGCGTACGAGCGTTTTGTAAATATCTACGCCGGTCAGATCACGGAAGAGAAAGCGAAACAGCTTGAAACGAGCTTTATGTATCTCGATAACGCGGACGACCTGCGATTGTTTGGCGAGGCGTTTTACCAGAGCGGGGATATCACGCCAGAGGAATTCGAGCAGCTTCAAACGGAACTGGAGCAGTATATGTCCGGCAGGACCGGGATCAATGTCTTTCGGGAGCATTACGCTTACGCCTCCGCGAGCCCTGCGCGGGAGATCGTCAACAGCGAGGCATGGACGGAACTCTTTTCCAACGACGCCGCCGATTTATTGTGCATGCTTGCCGTGATCGTATTTACGGTCAGCGCGTTCGTCGCGGAAAATGAAGCGAACTTTTCTCTTTTACGGCGCACGACACCAAAAGGGCGAAAAGCGCTCTATCGTACCGACCTTAAGTTGGGTATGGTTACGGCGGCGTGGTTCTCGCTGATATGTTCCGCGCTGCGGCTGGGCGTCGGGCTTGCTAAATGGAGCATCCGAGATTTCGGCGCGCCGCTGGAAAGTCTGGAGCTGTTTGAAAACACATCCTTCGGCGGTTCGCTTTTGGGCGGTTACATAACGATAGCGATTCTAAAAGCGCTCGGTGCGGCGGCCTTTTGCGCGTTCTGTTTTATATTGGGGAATCTGTTCACATCCTCCGTTACGGTGCTGCTGGCGGGGCTCTTAAGCGTTTTACTGCCGCAATACGTTTTGCGGGATGCGCGCATCTATTACGTTTCGCCGGTGTCCCTGTTGCGCGGAACGGGATTCTTGTACGGGAACGTGGTTTTGGAGGAAGCCGACGCCCAGCCTTTCACCGTCAGCGAGGCGGCGGGTTCGCTCGCGCTCCCGGTTTCTCTGTTTATCGCTGTGCTGATCGTTTTATGCGCTTTCTTATTCGTCAAAAAGCGGGGTGCGACCAAATGAAGAAAAGAACGTTCGCTATTATTCTCTGCGTCTTGCTGCTTTTGGTGTTTCCCTCCTGCAGGGAACAAACGCCGCAAGGAGACGTGCTGCTGAATTATGCCGACAATTCTTCGCTGCTTGCGGTCGGGAATTTCTTTGTTACGGTTTCCGAAGGCAATAATGAGATATATGTTTTTCCTGCAAACACCGGCGCTGCGCCTTACGTTTACGCCGAAAACGCGGTATTCATCTGTGAGCATGAGCATCACGGCGGTTATTCGCTGGTCGGCGCGGACGACGTTTCCTTTTATTACCTTCGCCGTTCCTATTCCGGCGACGGTTACGGGGAGGGGCACGGCGCGCGGATCTACCGTTATTACGTTGACACTGGCAAAACGGAGCTGGTCTACCGGGACGTTGCGCTTACCAATTTTGACGGGTTCCTCGGGCTGGAGGATATTCTCGGTTTTTCCGGTCCCGTATCGGACGGCGCGGTGACGGAGATGGGCGGCTTTTGGATCGGTGGAAGATATATCTTGACCCAAGCCGATCTGCTCCAAATTCTGGGGGATGCAAACGAAGCGCAAAGCGCCGGCATACGGCTCGGCGACCACGGGTTTGAATACTGCGTATCCGGCGAAAGCGTTTTCTTTACGGACGCGTTCCAAAATCTATACTCATATCGGATGGATAACGAAATCTTTAACGAGCTGCCCTTTCACTCAGTCAGTATGTTTTTCGTAACCGGGCGGCATCTTTTCGTGATCCCAACGCCCGGTGCGGATATTACCGTTTGCGATTTATACGGAGACAGCGTAAAAAACATACCGATGGAAGGCGCAATTTTCGATAATGCACATTGCTGCCGCACCGAAAACGGCGCGCTGTATCTGCAGGATCAGATCGGTATCATATGGAAAATCGACGAAACGTTGACAAGCTCGATGGTTTGTTATGTTGCTCCCGAAACCCGCTGGGTGGTCAAAAACGGCGAAATCTATTATTATAACGCCGAGCAAAACGCCGTCCTTACGGCTCTCTCATAAATGATAATAAACACAATATGCCCTGTTTTTGACCGGATGACCGGCCTTGAACAGGGCATTTTATTCTTCATTTGTTATTATTGTTGTTAATCGTTGAAGTCAGGTACAGGAATAAATACAATGTTTCTGCCGGAATCTGTTTTCAGTAGAAGACAGCCCGGATAATTGTTTGTATAATTGTCGTCATCGGAGACAAGAAACACGGTTCCGGTCAGACCCAACAATTCAAGATTGCCCTCAACGGCGGATGAAAGGTCAACAGGTTCACATTTCTCTATCGCGTTTCCGTTGGACCAGTCGTCCTGCAGATAATACGCGCCGTTATATCTGATCCAGCCGCACACATTATCTTCTATT
>JAFRSZ010000319.1 GCA_017439205.1 Clostridia bacterium | reverse complement strand
GGCGCCTGCCGCCGCTGTACTTAAAAACAAACTGCAGGTTCTGCGGCGCGGATCTGCTCTATTACCACTTTGAGGAACGGCTGGAGCAGGACGCTGCGAAAGCCGCCGCGCAGGAAGATAAGGTGCGGCGGATGCTGAACAAACTGCCGTTTTTCAGAAAAAAAGATCGGAACGACGCAAAATGAAACCGATGAAAAGGATTTTTATAATACTTCTTTCTCTGCTCCTGCTGCTGCAGCCCGGATCGCCGCTTTACGCCCGCGCCGAAACCGTTTTCAAGGGCGATATCGACGGCGTTGACGGCGTAACGGCGGCCGACGCCCGCCTTGCCCTGCGGCAGGCGGTCGGGCTGGAAACGCTCTCGTCCCGGCAACTTGCCGCCGCGCGGGTGACCGGCAGCAAAACCGTGACCGCCGCCGACGCGCGCATCATTCTGCGTATGGCGGTGGGGCTCGCCGATTATGAGCGCGAACGTGAAAACGCCATAAACGCGATGCTTTCGTCCATGACGACGGAACAAAAACTTGCGCAGATGATCATGCCCTCCATCCGGTATTTTGACGGCGAACCGGTGACCGTGCTCAACGATTCTCTGTCGGCAATGCTCAAAAAGCATTCTTTCGCCGGGGTCATCCTCTTTGCGCAGAGCCTGCAGACCGCGGGGGACGCCGCGCGTCTGACCGACGCCATACAGCGCGCAAACGCCCGGAGCGGCAGGCCGCAGCTCCTGATCTGCACGGACCAGGAGGGCGGAAAGATCACGCGCCTCGGCACCGGGACGCAGACGCCGGGCAATATGGCGCTCGGCGCGATCGGAGACGCCGGGGCCGCACGGGAAGCCGCCGGTATCATAGGCGCGGAGCTGGCGGCGGTCGGCATAAACGTGGATCTCGGTCCGGTGACGGACGTGAACAGCGATCCTTCCAATCCCGTGATCGGCGTGCGCTCTTTTTCGGACCGTCCCGCGCTTGCCGCGGAACTGGGCAGAGGTTACGTGCGCGGGCTGCAGGATCAGGGGATCGTTTCGACCCTGAAGCATTTTCCGGGGCACGGCGACACGGGTACCGACAGCCACACGGGCCTGCCCGTGATCAATAAGGATCTCGATGAGCTGATGCGCACGGATCTCGTTCCGTTCGCCGCCGCCATTGACGAAGGCGCACAGATGGTGATGACCGCCCACATCCGGTTCCCGAAGATCGAAACGCAGACGGCGGTTTCAAAGAGCACCGGCGCGCGGGTATCGCTGCCCGCGACGTTATCGAAGACCATGATCACGGACGTGCTGCGCGGCAGAATGGGCTTTCAGGGCGTTGTGATCACGGACGCGATGGGAATGGACGCCATCGCGGATCACTTTTCGGTGCTTGAAGCCTCGAGGCTGGCGATCAACGCGGGCGTCGATATCCTTCTGACGCCGGTGGACGTCGGTTCCGACGCGGGGATCGCCGCGCAGGAAAAATACCTGCAGAACCTTGTTTCGATGGCGAAAAGCGGCGGGATCTCTATGGACGCGGTCAACGCGGCGGTGCGCAGGATCCTGCGGCTGAAGTACGACAACGGCCTGTTTTCGGCATATGCGAACAAAAAGCCGGAGGCGCTTGCGGCGGAAGCCGAACGCACAGTGGGCTGCCGCGCGCACCACGAAAAGGAATGGGCGCTCGCCAAACGCGCGGTGACGCTGGTTAAAAACGCCGACGCCGCGCTGCCGGTCAGAGCGGCGGGGAAGCGCATCCTTCTGCTGGCGGCGTACCCGAACGAGGAACTCTCGCTGCAATACGGCGCGGGACGCCTTCGGGACGAGGGCAAGCTGCCCGCGAACGCCGTGATCGAAACCGATTGCTACGCCTCCGCCTCCCGCGAACGCATCCTTTCGGAGATCCGCGCCGCGGACGTTGTGATCGCGGTGTCGGAGCTTTATCGGGCGGCCGCGCTCGATCCCCGCACCGACGCGGGCAAAACGGGGAAGTATATAGACGAGATGATCCGAACGGCGCACGGCGCGGGCGCGAAATTCGTGCTGATCAGCGCGCATCTACCGTATGACGCCGCGAGATTTCAGGCGGCGGACGCGATACTCATTTGCTGGTCGGATATGGGGATGAGCGAGGACCCGCGCACACAGGGGGACGACCTGACGCAGTACGGGCCGAATATCCCCGCCGCGGTCTATCTGGCGCTCTCGCCGGACGAGAGCCCCGCCGGAAAGCTGCCGCTGGATCTGCCGATGCTGACGTCCGAATACACGTATTCGTCGAAGATCCTTTATCCCTTCGGGTACGGACTTGAGTATTAGAGTTTTAATAAACACGCAATAAAAAACAGGGGACGGCAACTGCATTGAAACCGTCTCCTGTTTGTTTTGGTTTTTGTGATGATACCGTACCGTGCCTGCCGGTTATCGGCAAGCCGTATCGTTTATGCCTTCGCCGCTTGTATCCCACACGCGTTTCTTTACGTATACGAGGCACCCGAAGCACAGCAGTATCTGCAGCGCGGTGGACATGGGCGTGGCGAGCCCGATCCTGAACAGCGTTACGGGCTGCAGGCGGCTGAGCAGGAACGACGCCGGCACGCGCACGCAGAACGCGCCTGTGATCCCCTGCGCCATCACGAATTTCGTTTTGCCCAGCCCGTTGAAAAAGCCGATTAAGCAGAACAGGAAGGGCGTAAGAAGGCAATCGATCGCGTAGGCCTTCAGGTAGCTGTGCGCCCCGGCTGCGACCGCCGCGTCCTTTGTAAAAAACGACGCCAGATTCTCGCCGAACGAAAAGCTGAGCACGCTCATCACCGCGCCGAACCCCAGCGATACCGCGATGCCGTAGCGCAGGGTTTTCATCGCGCGGTCGTACCGCTTCGCCCCGGCGTTCTGCGCCACCACCGCCGCCATGGACTGCCCGAAGGCGGAGGGCACCAGCATGATAAACGAAATGATCTTATTCGCAACGCCCATGCCCGCCGAGGCCTGCACGCTGATGGCGTTGATGATGGCCATGATCCACAAAAAGGAGATGCTTACCAATACGGACTGCACGGCAATGGGCAGGCCGAGCCGCGTGATATCGCGCACGATGGCGGGTACGGGGCGGATATCCCTGACCGAAAACGCAAAGGGCAGGGGCCTGCGGCGGATGATCGCCAGCGACAGCGCCACGCTGATGAGTTGCGCCGCCACCGTAGCCGCGGCTGCGCCCGCGGCGCCCATGCCGAGCCCCGCCACCAGAGCGAGATCGCCCGCGATGTTGAACACGCATGCGATGGCTACGGTCATCAGCGGGGTGCGGGAATCTCCCAGCCCGCGGAATATGCTGCCGATCAGGTTGAATGCGACCACCACGACCGCGCCGCCGCCGCAGATGCGGATATACTGCACCGTTTGCCCGAACGCTTCTTCGGGGGCCTGCATCATCCGGGCGACGGCGGGGGCGGAAAGCGACATTACGGCGGAAACCACCGTGCCGACGATCAGAAAGAACGCCACGCCCGCGCCTACCACCTTGCCGCCTTTTTCGCGCTCGCCTCTGCCGATCTGCTGCCCCAGCAGGATGGTGACGCCCATGGAAAAGCCGACCGCAAGGTTCATAACGAGGGACATGATCTGCGCGCCGGTGGTCACGCCCGAAACGTCCGACGTTTGCGCGAACCTGCCCACGATGAATAGATCCACCGCGCCGTACAGGTCCTGCAGAAGCATGGCAAACAGCACCGGGAGCATAAACCGCATCAGCGGCCCCAGTATTCCGCCCTGTGTAAAATCCGTTACCCGTTCCTTCATTGAACTCCTTTATTCCGCAAGCGTATCGCCGATCTCGCCGCGCACCCGCTGCAGCAGCGCGTCGTCAAGGGTGTAATCGGTGAGCGTGGCGGTGATGCGGGCGATCTTTTCGTCGATCCAATCCCTGCCGAACCGTTCTTCCGCCAGCGTCAGATACGTATAGTCCTCTATGCCGTCGCACATGTTTTTAAGGCGGAGCGTGCCCACGGGCTCGTCGTAGCCCATATACCGGCCGGGGTACATCAGCACGCCGTCGCCGCCGGCCTCGTAGCTTTCCCACGTCTTGGAGGTCTCCCACGGGTTGCCCTTATCGCAGTAAATGCTGTTCCAGTATAAAAAGCCGGTCACGTTTTCCATCTTCTCCTGCCAGAACAGGATGCGGTGCCGGATACCCTGCTGGCGGATGAAATTGTTGTTGTAATCGCCCGTGGGCCCGCAGCAAACGTACCACCAGATGCGCGCGCCCGCCTCGTCCCGCGCGGCGTACAGCGCCTCCCTTGCGCCGGGGGAATCCAGCACCACGCTCTCCGGGCACAGGATGGAGCTCCGGCCGCGCTGCAGCTCCACCGCGGTCAGGCCGCCCTCGGTCTCGGGCTCATTAGAGTAAAACGGCGTTACCATATTGTAGCCGGGGCAGAGCCGCGCGAGCCGGTCGGTGATCTCTTTGTACCGGGCGTAGGCGGCCTCGTCGTTCGGCTCGTCAATGGGATAGAAATAGGCTTTTTTCGCCCATTCCGGGTTCGACGATACCTTTTCGTAATACTGCCGCAGCGTTTCGTCGTCTTCGGGATACGGCACAAGGAAGGAGGTAACGCGCGGGTCGCTCATATACGCGTCGGCGCGCTCGTCGAGAACGTCGAAGGGGAGTTCGTATGGCGTGATATGGTGCGCCAGCAGATAATCGTAATACTGTTTATATACGGCTGCCTGCGCCTGCTCCAGCGTATAGCTGCCGTTATCGCCGTTGTGGCCGTAATTTGTGCCATCCAGCCCCATCAGCCGCCAGAATTCGGAAGAGAAGATTCCCATGGCGGTCTCGGTGGCGGGGGTGTCCGGCAGCGCGAAATCCCACACCTCGGCGGTGAGCTTCGGCGTGGCGAGCACGTTGCCCTCCGCGTCCGTGATCGTGCATTTCGCCACGTAGGTCCCGGCGGGGGTCTTGGGGCCGCTCACGGTCTCGATATAGATCGGCTGCAGGCGGTTTTTGGTCAGCGTGAGCTCGGCGTCGTCCTCCAGCGGCTCCAGCGCGTCCGGGTATTCGTCCGAAAACGCGGTCCCCCACCCGGGCACCGCCACGTAACGCTCCTTATATATGCGCACGGGCAGCTCGTCGCCCGCGCCGTTCCAAAAGCTGCGGATGCTGATCCTTACGGTCTTATCGTCCCGCGTGGAAACGAACGCCAGCTGCGCGCCCTCGCGCTCGTTTTTGGCAAGCTTCAGCGTGATCTCCGCATCCTTCCCGAGGTTGGCGGTGGGCTGCAGCTTTTC
>JAFRSZ010000030.1 GCA_017439205.1 Clostridia bacterium | reverse complement strand
CGCGGTGGGAACGCCCGGTTACCGCTACGTGCTCGGCAGCGTGCTCAATCAGGTGCTGCTGCACCAGAGTGTGATCGGCCTGGAATCCAAGATCGCCATGGATAAATACGGCATCAAGCCCGATATTATCATCGGCTGCGCCGGCGGCGGCTCCAACCTCGGCGGTCTGATCTCGCCGTTTATGGGCGAAAAGCTCAGAGGCGAGGCGGATTACCGCATTATCGCCGTGGAACCCGCCTCCTGCCCCAGCTTCACCCGCGGCGTTTTTGCCTATGATTTCTGCGACACCGGTATGGTGTGCCCGCTTGCCAAGATGTATACGCTGGGCTCCGATTTTATCCCATCTGCCAACCATGCGGGCGGTCTGCGGTACCACGGCATGAGTCCCGTGCTCAGCCAGCTTTACGACGACGGCCTGATGGAAGCGACCAGCGTGGAGCAGACCAAGGTGTTCGAGGCCGCGGAAATGTTCGCCCGCGTGGAGGGCACGCTGCCTGCGCCCGAGTCGAGCCACGCCATCCGCGCCGCTATCGACGAAGCGCTTAAGTGCAAGGAGACCGGCGAAGAAAAGACCATCCTCTTCGGTCTGACCGGTACCGGCTACTTCGATATGCTTGCCTACGAGAAATTCCACGACGGCAAGATGGACGACTATATCCCCACTGACGAGGAGCTTGCCGCTTTCCGTGCCAATCTGCCCAAAATGGACTGATCTGCAGCAAAGATTTTTCCGGCCTGCCTTCGGGCAGGCTTTTTCAGTAGGGGTGTTTGCCGCGCGATCACATCTTGCTGAATTCCAATTTCAAAATCATTTAACTTGCAATCTCCTTTGTTTTATGTTATTCTATTACTTAACGAACGTTTGGCCCCGGGGAGGAATGCCCATGTTGAAAAAGCTTGCCCGCAGTGTGCGGGAATACAAAAAACAAACGCTGCTCACGCCCCTGTTTATGATCGGCGAAGTGCTGTGTGAGTGCATCATTCCCACCTTTACGGCGGAACTGATCAACACCATACAGGCCCAGGGGGAATTCAAAAGCATTGTGAAATATGGTTTGCTGCTTTTGGGTATGGCCATGCTGAGCTTGATGTTTGGCGCCATGGCGGGCAAATTCGCGGCGGACGCCAGCACCGGCTTTGCCAAAAACCTGCGCCAGGACCTGTTTTATCGGGTGCAGGCCTTCAGCTTCGCCAATATCGACCGGTTCTCCACCGCCAGCCTCGTCACCCGCCTCACCACAGACGTGACCAACGTACAGATGAGCTTTATGATGATCATACGCACCGCCGTGCGCGCTCCGCTGATGCTGATCATCGCGGCCGTTATGAGCGCGAATCTGGGCGGCAGGCTCGCGTGGGTTTTCGCAGGGTTTATACCGCTGCTGGTGATCGCCGTATCCATTATGACGGTTTTCGTGATGCCGCTGTTCAAATCCGTGTTTAAAAAATACGACGACGTGAACGCCAGCGTGCAGGAAAACATCAAGGGAATTCGCGTGGTAAAGAGCTTTGTGCGTGAAGAATACGAAAAACTGAAGTTCGGCAAAGCAAGCGAAATGCTGCGCGCCAATTTCTTAAAGGCGGAGCGTATTCTTGCGGGCGCCGCGCCGATCATGCAGATCGCCATGTACGGTTCCATGATCCTGCTGGGTTACTTCTGTGCAAAAAACGTGATCGGCAAGGGCGGCACGGATCTTGAGGTGGGAACCATTTCGGGCATGCTCACCTATTCGATGCAGATCCTTATGAGTCTGATGATGGCAACCATGATCTTCGTTACCGTTACCATGAGCATCGCCTCTGCAAAGCGCATTTCCGAGGTGCTCGACGAGATGCCCGAGATCAAAGCTCCAGAAAACCCGGTCGCCGTTGTGCCCGACGGCAGTGTGGATTTTGAAAACGTATGCTTCAAATATGTAAAAACCGCCGAGCGCAACACCCTTGAGAACATCGATCTGCATATCCCGAGCGGCGCTACCGTGGGTATCATCGGCGGCACGGGCGTAGGAAAGACCAGCCTGATTCAGCTTATCAGCCGCCTGTACGATGTGACAGAGGGCAGCGTGAAGGTGGGCGGCCGCGACGTGCGCGAATACGACCTTGCCACCCTGCGCGATAACGTTGCCGTGGTGCTGCAGAAAAACGTGCTGTTTTCGGGCACGATCAAAGAAAATATGCGCTGGGGCAAGCCCGACGCGACGGACGAGGAGATCGCTTATTACTGTTCCCTTGCGCAGGCGTCTGAGTTTATTGAGGCTTTCCCCGATCAATACGATACCTATATCGAGCAGGGCGGCGCGAACGTTTCGGGCGGGCAACAGCAGCGGCTGTGCATTGCCCGGGCTCTGATTAAACAGCCAAAAATCCTGATCCTGGACGACTCCACCAGCGCGGTGGACACGCATACCGACGCGCTGATACGCAAAACCTTTCAAGAGAAGCTGCCCGATACCACCAAGATCATCATCGCCCAGCGCATTGCCTCGGTGCAGGATGCCGATATGATCGTGGTGCTTGAAAACGGCCGTATCGACGCGGTCGGAAACCACGAGACCCTTTTGGGCAGGAACGTGATCTATACCGAAGTATATGAATCTCAGGTGAAGGGCGGTGATTTTGATGAGCAATGAGCAGAAAACCAACGCCAGACCCGTGCGTCCGCCCCGCGGCAGCCAGCGCGGCGGCAACGTGAAGGATATCAACGTGGGGCTCATTAAAAAGCTGTTGAAACTGCTGCGGCAGGATTATCCCGTGGTGCTGATATGCATCTTTATATGCATCGCGGTTTCGGCGGCCGCGGGCGTGGTGCCCGCCGTGATCGTAAAAGAGATCACCGCCGTTATGACCGGCGCGCTGCAGAAGCTTCCCCAAACCTCCGACGTAAACGCTCTGATCGCCGCGGGCAAAGAGCTGTGGCAAAACGAATGCGCCGCCGTGGTGACCGGCGTGATCCTGAAATACGGCAGCATTTTGCTGGTGGGGCTGATCGCCACCGCCGCCAGAGAACAGCTCGTGGCCTATCTCACGCAGGGCTTTCTTGATAAGATGCGCACCCGTCTGTTTGATAAAATGCAGGATCTGCCGGTAAAATACTTCGATCAGAACACCCACGGCGATATCATGAGCATCTATACCAATGATATCGACACCCTGCGGCAGATGATCAGCCAGGGCATTCCCAGCATTTTTTCGGCGGCCGTTACGCTGGTGGTGCTGGTGGCCATCATGGCGTATTTCAGCATTTCGCTGATGGTTGTCGTGGTACTTGGCGTGATCGGCATGTTCTTCGTAACCAAAAAGGTGGGCGGCAATTCTGCAAAGTACTTCGTAAGGCAGCAGCAGAGCGTAGGGCAGATGGAAGGCTTTATTGAAGAAATGATGAACGGCCAGAAGGTGGTTAAGGTGTTTAACCACGAGACCGCCGCCAAAGCCGATTTTGATAAAGTGAACGGCGAGCTCTGCGAAAACAGCCGCCGGGCGCACACCTTCTCCAATATCTTCGGGCCCATCATGAACAATATCGGCAACATCCTTTACGTGCTTACGGCCTTCGTGGGCGGCGTGCTGATTTTTTTCGGCGCCAATATACCCAATATTTCGCTTGAAAACGTGTTTCATGGGCAGTTTCTCGCGCCGCTCACCGTGGCGGTGGTTGCCAGCTACCTGGGCATGTGCAAGCAGTTCACCGGCCAGGTGAACCAGGCAAGCCAGCAGATCAACGCCATCGCCATGGCCATGGCGGGTGCCACCCGTATTTTCGGCCTGCTGGAGCAGCAAAACGAGACGGACGACGGCTATGTTACTTTGGTGAACTGCAAAGAAGAAGACGGCAAGATTGTGGAATGCGCCGAGCACACCGGCCACTGGGCATGGAAGCATCCCCATGCGGCAGACGGCACCATTACCTACACGCCTCTGAAGGGCGACGTGGTATTCGACCACGTGGATTTCTCTTACGTGCCCGGTAAGCAGGTGCTCTACGACGTATCGCTCTATGCCAGACCCGGTCAGAAGGTGGCTTTCGTAGGGGCCACCGGCGCGGGCAAGACCACCATTACCAACCTGATCAATCGGTTTTACGATATCGCCGACGGCAAGATCCGCTATGACGGTATCAATATCAACAAGATCAAAAAGGCGGATCTGCGAAAAAGCCTCGGCATTGTGCTGCAGACGACGAACCTCTTTACGGGAACCGTTATGGACAATATCCGTTACGGCAAGCTGGACGCGACCGACGAGGAATGTATCGCCGCCGCCAAGCTTGCGAACGCCCACGATTTTATCACGCGTCTGCCGGAGGGGTACAATACCATGCTCACCTCCAACGGCGCGAACCTCTCACAGGGCCAGCGGCAGCTGTTATCCATTGCCCGCGCGGCGGTGGCGGACCCGCCCGTTATGATCCTGGACGAGGCGACCTCCAGCATCGACACCCGTACCGAGGCGCTGGTGCAGAAGGGTATGGACGCGCTGATGCAGGGCCGCACGGTGTTTGTGATCGCGCACAGGCTGTCCACCGTACAGAATTCCGACGCCATTATGGTGCTGGATCACGGACGGATCATTGAGCGCGGCAGCCATGACGATCTGATCGCCCAGAAGGGGACGTATTACCGCCTGTACACGGGCGCGTTTGCCGAGGGTTAAAGCGAAGGCCTGATGAAAAACGTTTCCATTATAATAGCCGGGACGGAAAAATCCGTCCCGGCTTCCTTTATTTCAATTCACTTTTACTTTTTTCTCACGCCGGGAAAGCCGTTGGTCTCCTGATAGGCGGCGATCTTGTCGATCACGCTCAGTACGACGTCAAAGCCGTCCCCCAAAGTGTCGGCGGAAAAGCGCTCGGGCACGTCGTGCCAGGTATGGTAATAGTAAGTCAGCGTCGGGTTCTGCGCAGCGAAAGAAACGGATTTGATGCCTGCCCTGGTCATCGGGGTCGAATCGCAGCCGCCGACGGGGTTTGCCATTTTGCCGCCGGTTTTGCTTTCAATGCCGAGCTCCCGGAAGCTTTCAAGGAACATTTCCTCCAGATCCTTATCAAAGTTGCAGAACTGCCATGCATCTTTGTTGATCACGCTGAAATATTCTTCGTCCGCAATGGAATCAATGTTGATATTCCACACGTTTTCGGTCAGATCGTCGTTTTTGTGCGCGGCTGTGAAGGCCATGGAGCCGCGCAGCCCGGTCTCCTCCGAACCGATGTTCAGATCGACGATGCGGCAGTTTTTGGGCAGTTTTTCGGGGTGTTCGG
>JAFRSZ010000318.1 GCA_017439205.1 Clostridia bacterium | reverse complement strand
GTGTGGAAGCCGTGAGAGATAAGCTTCTGGAGCTCCCCTACGTGCGGGAGCAGCTCGGGCTGAACTGACATGGAAAAACTGACCGATACAAACAAAACGCTGCTCGATCTGCTGGCGAATACGCTGTTCGGCGCGAAAATACCGGTCACGATACGTTCCCCCGGCGCTCTCTGGACGGAAGCGAACCTGCAGGCGGTATTCCTGCTTGCACTGCGGGATGCGCATCCCGATGATTTTCCGCCGGAGCTGCTGCATGAGATCCGCTGCGGCGTGAAGCAGTTTCTGACCGGAAACGTACGGCTTGCCAATGCGCACGCGTATATCAGCACGCTGCTGGAAAAAGCGGATATCCCCCACGTGCTCATCAAGGGGCACGCCAGCGCCATATGGTACCCTGAGCCGGATCTCAGGCAGCTCGGCGACGTGGATTTTTACGTGGCCCCACAGGACGTGGAACGCGCCGAGGCGCTGCTGGCGAGAGAGGGCTTTACACCCGAAAAAACGAGCCACCGGTTCCACCACGTATTCACGAAGGACGGCTGCCGCTACGAGCTGCACTACGGCATTCCCGGCATGCCGGAGGGTGAAACCGGAAAACTGTGCAAAGCGTATTTCGCAGATATGATCGAACGCTCCGCCGTGCGCCATACCCCCTTCGGCGAGATGCGGCTGCCCTCGGCGTTCCACCACGGGCTGATTCTGCTGCTGCATACGGCGCACCACCTCACCAACAGCGGCGTGGGGCTGCGGCACCTGTGCGACTGGGTCGTATTCGCCGATACACTGCCGGAAAACGACTTTGTAAACATGTTTCAAAACTGCCTGCAGGAGCTGGGCCTCTGGCGTTTCGCCTGCTGTCTGACCGATCTCGGCGTGCGGTATATGGGCGCACAGCCGAAAACGTGGGCTGCCGACGCGGACGAACCGCTCGGAGACGCGCTTCTGGCGGATTTCTTCGCGGGGGGCAATTTCGGGCAGAAGAACGTGGTGCGCTCGCGTCAGGCGTATCTGATCACGTCGGGCCGCAAGCGGAATTCAAAGCTTCTGCGTCTGTTTTCGGTGCTGCTCGATATGATCTATCAGAAATGGCCGATCGCTAAAAAAATAAAGATCCTCGTGCCGTTCGGCTGGGCGTATTTTACGCTCAGATACCTGTTCCGCAGGCTCGCGGGCAAACGCCCGAAGCTCTACGTGCGCAAGGCCGTTCGCGGGGCGGAGGAACGAACTCAGTTATACGACCGGCTCAGGCTGTTTCAGAATGAAAGGAATCAAAAATGAGTTACGACGTCTCTTTTCAGAACAACGGGAAGCTGCGGCTTCTGATCATCGTGGGCACGCGGCCCGAGATCATTCGGCTTTCCGCCGTGATCCGCAAATGCCGCGAATGCTTTGATACGCTGTTGTGCCACACCGGGCAGAATTACGATTACAACCTGAACGGCGTTTTCTTCCGCGATCTGGAGCTGGCTCCGCCGGACGTGTGCCTTGACGCTGCGGGAGACGATCTCGGCGAAAGCATGGGCAATATCATCGCACGCAGCTATGCGCTGATGTCTCAGATTAAACCGGACGCCGTGCTTGTGCTGGGCGATACCAACAGCTGCCTCAGCGTGATCGGGGCGAAGCGGCTGCATATCCCGATCTTTCATATGGAGGCCGGGAACCGCTGCAAGGACGAGTGCCTGCCGGAGGAGACAAACCGGCGCATCGTGGACGTGATCTCGGACGTGAACATGGCGTATTCCGAACGTGCGCGGGACTGGCTGCTCGCCTCCGGGCTGCCCGCGGAGCGCGTATTCGTGACCGGCTCGCCGATGGCGGAGGTGCTGCGCGGCAACCTGCAGAAGATCGACGCGAGCGATATCCTCCCGCGGCTGGGGCTTCAGAAGGGCAAATACCTGCTGCTCAGCGCCCACCGGGAAGAGAACATTGATACCGAAAAGAACTTTACTTCCCTCTTTACGGCCGTGAACCGGCTGGCGGAAACCTACGGCATGCCGGTGCTGTATTCGTGCCATCCGCGTTCTGCAAAGAAACTGGACGCAACGGGTTTTCAACTCGATCCCCGCGTGATCCGGCACGAGCCCCTCGGCTTCAACGACTATAACTGCCTGCAGGTGAACGCCTTCGCCGTGATCAGCGACAGCGGCACGCTGCCGGAGGAGAGCAGCTTTTATACTTCGGTCGGCCGCCCCTTCCCCGCCGTGTGCATCCGCACCTCCACCGAACGCCCCGAAGCGCTGGATAAGGGCTGTTTCGTGCTGGCGGGCGTCGATACGAACGGCCTTCTGCAGGCGGTGGAGACCGCCGTACGGCTCAACCGGGAAGGAAGCGTGGGGCTGCCCGTACCGGACTATACGGACGAGAACGTCTCGACAAAGGTCGTTAAACTGATCCAAAGCTATACCCGCATCGTAAAAAGAACCGTATGGAGAGAATCCGAATGAAAATACTGATCACAGGCGCGAACGGATTTGTGGGCAGGAATCTGACCGAAAACCTGAAAAATATACGGGACGGAAAGAACCGCACGCGTCCCGGAATAAGCATAGAAGACCTGTTTTTATACGACGTCGGTTCCGATCCCGCGATGCTTGAAACCTATTGCAGAGCGTGCGATTTCGTGTTCCATCTGGCGGGCGTGAACCGCCCGAAGAACGACGCCGAATTTGCCGCGGGCAACGCCGGCTTTACCGAAACGCTGCTCAAAACGCTGGAGGCCGCGGGCAACAACTGCCCCGTGATGCTGTCTTCTTCGATCCAGGCAAGCCTTGCCGGACGCTACGCCGGCTCCCCTTACGGCGAGAGCAAGGCCGAGGCAGAGCGGCTGGCGTTCGCCCATGCGGCAAAAACCGGCGCAAAGGCGCTGGTGTTCCGGTTGCCGAACCTGTTCGGCAAATGGAGCCGCCCCGGCTATAACAGCGTGGTTGCCACTTTCTGCCATAAGATCGCCCGCGGCGAGAGCGTCACGGTAAACGACCCGGACGCGGAACTGACGCTGTTATATATCGACGATCTTGTCGATACGCTGCTGAACGCCCTGGAGGGAAGAATAACGCCCTGCGAACACAACGGCGTCGAGCCCGTTTTGACGCCCGAGGGCAGATACTGCCACGCGCCCGGCACGCACACAGTTAAGCTTGGCGAGCTTGCCGAGACGCTGCGCTCCTTTGCATCCGAAACCGACACGCCCGCGCTGCCCGACCTGCCCGAAGGCTCGTTCGTGAAAAAGCTGTATTCCACATATCTCTCGTATCTGCCGCCCGAAAAGGCCGCCCAACCGCTTATCATGCGCTGCGACCCCCGCGGCAGCTTTACGGAGATCCTGCGCGCCGGCTCGTGCGGGCAGTTTTCGGTAAACGTGAGCAATCCCGGCATTACGAAGGGGCAGCACTGGCACAACAGCAAATGGGAGTATTTCATTGTGGTTTCGGGCGAAGCGCTGATAAAGCAACGCGCCGTCGGCGGCGATGCGGTTTACGAATATCGCGTTTCGGGCGAAAACCCCACGGCGGTGCGAATGCTGCCCGGGTACACCCACAGCATCGAAAACCTTTCGCAGACCGAAAAGCTGATCACGCTGATGTGGGCGAACGAGCGATTCGATCCCGCCCGCCCCGACACCTTCGCCGAGCCGGTTTGACCGTTATGCAGGAATGTCTTTTTTGGAGGAACCGATGAAAAAATTACTGTCTCTTTTTACAGCCGCGGTCATGATCTGCGTTTTCTGTCCGTTTATTCATGCGGCGGATATCACCGGGAAATGCGGCAACAACCTGACCTGGACGCTGACGCCTGACGGTACACTGACCGTTTCAGGCGAAGGTGAAATGCATGCGTACACGAATTACCCGTGGGAAGGCGCCGGCAGCATCACCGCAGTGGTGATCGGCGAGGGGGTAACATCGGTTGCGCATACGGCCTTTGAGGCGTGCACGGAACTCACGCGCGTTCAGCTTGCAGATTCTGTCACATCTATCGACGAAGCCGCTTTTTACAGATGCTCGGCGCTGAAAGAGGTGCGTTTCGGAACGGGACTAACTGCCATAGGCGACCATGCCTTTCGCGGTTGTTCGGCCCTGACCGAAGCAATGATACCGGATAGCGTTGTTTCCATCGGCACCCACGCGTTTTATCAGTGCGGTTCGCTTACTGCGGTGCATCTTCCCGCGTCGCTTACGGCTTTGCCGCCATACGGGTTTCAGGAGTGCGCGTCGCTCTGCACGGTCGAGATCCCGAACGGCGTTCCCGAAATACCCACCTGCTGCTTCTTCCGCTGCGGTGCGCTTTCAAGCGTAACGATACCGGAATCCGTTACCGATATCGGGATATACGCGTTTTGCGACTGCAAGTCGCTGTCAGCGGTCGATCTGCCCCAGGGGCTGAAAACCATAGGTGAACGCGCCTTTATGGATTGCCAGTCGCTGCAATCCGCCGCTTTACCGGCGCAGCTTACCGAAATAGGAGCGTATGCGTTTTTCAGATGTTTCAATCTCAACTCGATCGAGGTACCCGGGTCTGTTTCGGTGGTACAGAAATACGCGTTTTACGAATGCTGCTACGCGAAAGAGATCGTTCTGCAGGAGGGCGGGACAAAAATAGAAGAAGGCGCCTTTTTGAATTGTTTTTACGTTCCGAGCGTTGCACTCCCCTCTTCGATCGCCGTGATCGAAAAAGAAGCGTTTAAAGGCTGCGATGCACTCACCGAGATAAGCTACCCCGCTTCGCAGGAAGAGTGGAATAAGGTTCAGATCGGTGAAAACAACGGTATGGTGGGCGCTTACCATAAGCATCAGTATGAACTTACCCTTACCGTACCGGCGGCATACATGCAGGCCGGCAGAAACGAGTATACCTGCTCAATCTGTTCAAAGGTGCTGGTAGAAGAGATACCCGCGCTGCCCTACCGCCCGGGGGATACAGATCTTGACGGCAGAATCTCCGCCGAGGATGCGCGTCTGGCGCTGCGCCGGGCTGTGGAGCTTGAAACCTTTGCCGAGACCAGTCTCTCTTACCGCGCCGCGGATGTGGATTGCAGCGGTACGGTGACCGCCGCTGACGCGCGCCTGATTTTGCGTGCGGCGGTCGGGTTGGAAACGCTCTCATAACCGCATCGTTTTTCGCTTTATCTCAATCTGATTTTTCCGGAAAGGAGGCGCTGCCGCATATGTACCGGAAAGCTTATCTGATCGGCGACGTCCGCCTTTGGCTGGAATCCGACGAGCCCGTAGCGGACTCGGATTTTTTCCCGTTGTTCCGTACCGAAGACGCCGTACCGCCGGATTATACCGTGCGTGTACTGCGCCGGCCCTTGCCGGACGTTCCCGGAAAAGAGACCTCCAATACCAATCACCGGCGCACCGTTGTTTTTAACGGCATCATCTACC
Organism: Clostridia bacterium; assembly: GCA_017439205.1. Classification (GTDB taxonomy): domain Bacteria; phylum Bacillota; class Clostridia; order Oscillospirales; family Acutalibacteraceae; genus RUG806. The sequence continues at coordinate 2,363 of JAFRSZ010000318.1, read as the reverse complement.
GCTACACGAATTTTTCAGACGCGGCGCGCCTGATCAACGTCCCCTACGCCTGCGCCGTGCGTCAGAGAAAAGAGATCACCCTTTGGGTGGATTACGACGCCCCCTTCTGGGACACCATGCTGTTCGACGCCCTCGACCTCCCGGATCTGTTTCTGGAAAAAGGCGCGGGCCTCTTACACGCCGCGTTCGTCGGCATCGGCAAAACGGGCCTTCTGTTCGCGGGGCAGAAGGGACAGGGCAAAACCACGCAGGCGCAGCTGTGGGAGCGCTTCCGCAGGGCCGAAGCGATCAACGGCGACCGCGCCGAGGTGCGCCTCACCGAAAACGGGCTGACCGCGTTGGGGGTGCCGCTTTGCGGCTCCTCGGGCGTGTGCGTCAACAAAAGCGCATCGGTACGGGCGATCGTGTTTCCGTTCAGGAGCTTGAGGAACAGCGTTTCGCCCCTTGCGCCGATGGAAGCGTTCAAGCTGCTGATCGGCTGCTTCAGCTATACCGAATCGGACCCCGCGATGCAGGAGAAGGCGGTGATCCTGGCGGAACGGATCGCAGAAAACGCGCCCTGCCTGAGGCTGGAATGCCTGCCGGATGAAACGGCCGTAACCGCCCTTTCCGCCGCGCTTGGGTTGTAGATTCAAGTATCAGGTAACAAGTAACAGGCAGCAAACATCTGAGAAACGAAATCCGTACAGGATCATAAGAGAGAACAATATGAACGATTTGAAAGGCGTAACGGCGGCGTCGGAACCGCTCGTCGCACAAAAGCTGCATTCCGTGGGCAGAAAGCTCGGCATTCCGGTCGCGGGCACCTTTGAGCTGACCGCCGGGTGCAACTTCAACTGCGAAATGTGCTATATCCACAACAAAAACGCGGTTCCCCGCACGAACGGGGAGCTGACGGCGGCGCAATGGCTCGAAATCGGAAAACAGGCGGCGGACGCGGGCACCGTGTTTCTGCTGCTCACCGGCGGCGAACCGCTGCTGCGGCCCGATTTTGAAGAGATCTATACCGGGCTCAAACAGATGGGGATGATGATCACCGTCAACACCAACGGCGCGCTGCTCACAGGCAAAACTGCGGCGCTGTTTGAAAAAAGCCCGCCGGTACGGCTCAACGTTTCGCTGTATGCGGATAACCGCGAGGGCTATCTGCGCCAGTGCGGGGTCGACGCGTTCGATCTTGTGCTCGGCAATATCCGCCGCATGCGTGAAAACGGCGTTGAAGTGAAGCTCAACGTTTCTTTCACAAAGTATAACGCGGACCGCTGCGCCGAGCTCGCCGCGCTGGCACGGGAACTGGATCTGCACTGTCAGGCCTCGTTTTATATGTACCCGCCCGTGCGCAGGACCGACGACGCCGCGAAGGACGCACGCCTCTCCCCCGCCGAAGCCGCAAAAAAACGCGTGTGGTGGAACCTGCAGCGCAGCGGCGTCGACGAACTGATGCAAACGAAAGAACTGCTGCAGAAGCTCTCGCAGCGGGAATGCGAAGACGACGGCATACCCACGGAAGGGGTACGCTGCCGCGCAGGGCACACCTCTTACTGGATCAACGCCGCCGGACAGATGCTGATGTGCGGCATGATATCCAAAGAATGCGGCAACGTGCTCGCCGAAGGCTTCGACCGATGCTGGCAGAACACGCGGGCGCTGATGCGGTCCGTAACGATGCCCGCGAAATGCACGGTCTGCGGTCTGCGGCCGATCTGCAGCGTATGCCCCGCCGCGTGCTTTGCCGAAACCGGCGGCTTTACCGAAGCGCCGCCCTACCTGTGCGAGATGAGCCGCGCGGCCGCACGGGAGATTTCGGAAATCAAAAAATAAAACAACGAACCGGATCTGAACCGATGGGAACAGATCCGGTCATTTTTTTGCACGGTATGAACTCAGAACGGGAAATACTCGTTTTTCAGCTTTTCTCTGATGGCGGGCAGATTGGGATACAGCACTTCCATCTGCCGGATGTAAACGTCGGTATACATGCCCTCCGGCGGCACGCGGTACGAGCTGACGGAGACCGACGTGATCATCGGGAACACCCGCAGGGCCATTGCGTAGATCTCGGCGTTGCTCAGATCGGTCGTAATATACGGCAGAACGGTATTCAGCAGCTGCGTCAGCTCCGTAAAGCTCTTGTTTTTGACCTGCTGGTAGGCAGCCATCAGCACCGTACGCTGGCGGTCGGTACGGGCAAAATCGGTGCCGATCTTACGGATGCGAGCATAAGCCAGCGCCCCGTAGCCATCCAGATGGTTGACCCCCTCAGAAGTGCCTCTGCCGATGCGCTGGCTTTCCGCCGCTGTGAGGGTGATATCCACGCCGCCGATCGCGTCGATGAGCGCCACAAAGCCGTTGAAATCCACCTC
>JAFRSZ010000317.1 GCA_017439205.1 Clostridia bacterium | reverse complement strand
TGGCGAGCATTTCGCCGCCGTATTTGCGGGCGGTGTTCTCGATGGATTTGAGCCCGAAGCCGTGGGCGTCCTTATCCGCCTTATCCGTGATGAAGGAGCCGTCCGGCCTTGTTTTCGGCGCGTCCGCCACGGGGTTGGAAACGCTGATCACGCTGAACGCGGTGTTGCCGTGCACCTTCACCCGGATATACCTTGCGCTCTTTTCTTCGATCTTTTTATTCGCCTCAATGGCGTTGTCGAGCGCGTTGGAAAGGATGATGCACAGATCCAGCGGGGCGATATTGTTCTTATCGAGGTTCACCACGTCGAAGGCGGTGGTGATGTCCAGCGCCTGCGCCTCGTACATTTTTTCGTTCAGGATGGCGTCCACGGCGGAAACGCCGCTGATGCGCACGTAATCGGATTCGTCGATCACGCCGCTCATTTCGCGCAGGTAGTTTTTGAGCTCCTCGTAGTTCTCCTGCTCCGCCAGCAGATTCATTACGAGAATGTGGTTCTTGATATCGTGGCGGAAGGCGCGGGTGCGGTTGTAAAGGGTTTCGAGCCGGTTCACGGAATCGCCCTGCAGGCTGAGCTGGGAGGCCAGCATATCCTTTTCACGCTTCAGATCGAGTTGTTTTAGCAGCCGCCCGAACAGCACGAACACCAGAACGTTTACGAACACCAGCCCGAGACAGGAGAGGTAGATATAGGTGGAGATCCGCTGGTTCTCGGGATAGTTTTCAAAATAATACTGGAACACCGAAAACGTGAGCAGCGTGATCACCGGCACGCTCAGCAGCACGGTCCACAGCACCAGCGAGGTCTCGGCGCGGCGGTAATGCCGCGAAAGCACGCCGATCAGCGCAGCGAGCAGGATCATGATCAGGTTCGCGACCCCGGAACGCGCCAGCAGCAGGTCTCCCCCGCCGTCCCCCGGGCCGATCCGGCGCGTTATCATGCTGATGACCAGCGCCGAGGCGATCTCGCTCACGGCGATCAGCACCGCGAAAATCATGCCGCCGATCAGCTTGCGTTTCACCGTATCGGTATAAAACAAAAACAGGACCAGCACCAGCACGGCAAACTCTGCGGCAAACTTCCACACGTCCGTGATCAGACCCCGTTCCTGCAATATGATCATGCCCCCGGCCAGCGCCACATAGGGCAGAAAATCGAACCGTTTTTTTGAAAAACGCCAGGTATAGGAATTATTTACAAGGATATACGCGAGCACGATCTCAAACACCGACGAAAAAATACGCGCGGTGTGAAACAGCAGCTCATGATAATCGGTAAACAGAATACCCAAAATGTCACCTCATGGCCCACAGAAAGGCGTCGTTCGTCTCCTTTGCCCGGTGCTTGCTTACCGGCACCTTCGCGCCGCCGTCAAGCTCCGCCGTGCCGGCGCCGAGGCTGGCGATCTTTTTGGCGTTGATCAGAAAGCTCTGGTGGCAGCGCACGAAATCGTGCTTTTTCAGCGCCTGCTCCACGGTATCGAGCTTCTCGTAAAAGCTGTATTCCCTGCCGCTGTCGAGATGCACGGTGATCTTGCGGCGGTCGCTCTCAAAATACAGGATATCCTTTACCGAAAGGCTCACGGTCTGGTTGCCGGTCTGGAAGGCATAGTGCACCTCGTTGGTTTTC
>JAFRSZ010000316.1 GCA_017439205.1 Clostridia bacterium | reverse complement strand
GCCAGCAGTGCAACGGTAAGAAGCAACGCAGATAAAATAAGGAAAACTCGTTTTTTCATACTGAATACCTCCGTTATCCTGTATTATTCTTTTATTACGTCAATGCCGTCCCCGGCAAAGACTTTTCCGCCCTTCACAACAATGGCGAACACGCCCTCTCGGGGCATCACGCACTGCCCCACCAGCTTGCTGATGGCGCAGCCCTCGTGGCATTCCTTGCCGATCTGGCTGATCTCGAGCACGCACTCCCCTACCTGCAGGCGCGTGCCGACGGGCAGCGTATAGAGCTCGATGCCCTCGGTGGTGATGTTCTCCGCGAACACGCCGTGGCAAAGTCCGTTTGTGGGGCCGTTTTTCGCCTTCTCGATGCTCTCCTTCGCAAGCAGGCTCACCTGCCTGTGCCACTTGCCCGCGTGGGCGTCGCCCTCAACGCCGAAATCCTCGATCAGCACGCCCGGGTTCACCTGCTTCTTGGGCGTGCCCTTTTTCTCACTGATATTTACCGATAATACCTTGCCTGCCATCTCTTTTTCTCAAAAGACAGAGGACAGTTCCTTGTCTTCAACCGTCAGGACAGGGAAACGTCCCCTGTCTTCTGTCTTATCCTCCTATTTTATTCATTGCGTGGATATTGCCGTAATCGCACCCGAAGGCGTGACCGGCGGGTTTGCTGCGGATCGCCTTTTCGATTGCTTCGATCAGGCGGTTTTCGTCGTTTAAGAACGGCTTTAAGTCGTACGCCGTATCGTAGGCGAGGCACGGGCGCACTTCGCCGGTGGAAAGCAGCCTTACGCGGCTGCACCGGGCGCAGAATTTTTCGCTGACCGGCGAAATGAAGCCCACCCTGCCCTTGAAGCCGGGCGCGGTGTAATACTTTGCAACGCTCTCGCCGGGGTTCTTTGGGGGCAGCGGCGTGAGGTACGGAAAGCGTTCCAGAAGCTCCGCCGCCTTTATCACGAGCGCGTCGTTTTTGCCCTGCTCGGAGAAGGGCATCAGCTCGATAAAGCGCACGTCCACGGGGTTATCGCGGGCAAAATCGACCAGCTTTTCGGCCTGCGTATCGTTTTCGCCCCTTATCAGCACGGCGTTCACCCGCACCCTCTGAAAACCCGCGTCCAGCGCAGCCCCGATGCCCCGCAATACCGACGCCAGCGCGTTTCTGCCGGTGAGGCGGCGGTAGACCTCTTCGTCCAGCGAATCGAGGCTCACGTTCACCGCGTCCACGCCCGCCTGCCGCAGCGCCTGAGCCTTTTCGGCAAGGCAGACGCCGTTGGTGGTGAGAGCCAGCGTCTTTACCCCCGGGATCGCCCTGACGCGCGCCGCGATCTCGGCAAGGTCTTTGCGCAGCAGCGGTTCGCCGCCGGTGAGGCGCACCTTGGAAACGCCCGTTTTCACGAACGCACGCACCAGTATTTCGATCTGCTCCGGCGTAAGCTCCTCCCCCTCGGGGCAGCCCGCGCCGCAGTAAAGGCAGTTGAGATCGCACCGCTGGGTGAGGCTCACCCGCAGGTAATCCACTTCCCTGCCGAACCCGTCACGCATGATATACCGTCTTTCCGCCCGTTTTGGATACGAGCTTTATCTGTTCCACCGTCATCGCGCGGTCGATGGCCTTGCACATATCGTACACGGTGAGCGCCGCCACGCTCGCGGCGGTAAGGGCCTCCATTTCGACGCCCGTTTTATAGGTGCATTTTACCGTGGTTCTGATATACAGAGCGTCGTGCCCGTTGTTGCCGAACTCCACCTCCGCCTTTTCAATCGGGATGTTGTGGCACAGCGGGATCAGCTCGAACGTGCGCTTCGCCGCGGTGATGCCGGCAATGCGCGCCGCAGCCAGCGCGTCGCCCTTTTTGAGCTCCGCGTTCAACAGCTTCTTCAGCGTTTCCGGCTGCATTTTAAGGGTGGCGGCGGCCACGGCGACCCGTTCGGTGACCGCCTTATCGCCCACGTCCACCATGCGGGCCTCGCCCTTTTCATTCAAATGTGTGAAATCGTCCATTAGAAAACCTCCGAAGAAGTCAGGAGTCAGAAGTTAATTCGGAATGCGGAATGCGGAATTCGGAATGTGTTCATTTTTCATCATTCATCAGAAGGTGATCCGATCCGGTACCCGCCCATTTCTTCCAGCCGGGCGCGGAACGCTTCGCCACGCAGCATATTGAAGAACGCCTGCACATGCGGATGGTCGGCATAGGCCGACGCCACAAGGAAATCGTATTCCTCGTCGCACAGGGGGATAAAATCCAACCCGTACATCTTTGCGGCGGAATAGATGCCGAGGCCTACGTCCGCGTTGCCCGCCGCCACAGCGGCAGCCACGGCGGTATGGGTGAATTTTTCGTTGGAATAACCGTTTACTTCCCGCGGGGATACGCCGCTGCGCTTCAGCAGATGGTCCAGCAGCACCCGGGTGCCCGCGCCGCGCTGGCGGTTGACGTACCGCACGCGCTTCAGGTCGGCGAGCCCGCGTACCCCGGCGGGGTTGCCCTTCTGCACCATAAAGCCCTGCACGCGCTTCACGCCTTTGATCAGCACCGCGCCGCCGTTCGGGAAATATTCTCTTAAAATGTGCTCGTTGTACGTGCCCGTTTCGCCGTCCAGCAGATGGATGGCGCCCATATGCGCCTGCCCGGCGCGCACGGCGTGGACCGCGCCCATGCTGCCCACGTGGGAGCTCTTTACGCGGAAGCCGCATCCCGCCCGCTGCAGCAGATCGGCGAGCTCGTCTATGATGGGATCGTGGCTGCCGGTGACGATCAGGGCGTTTTCGATCTCGCGCGCGTCACGCAGAAGCCGCACGTTCACATGCGCGCCTGCCTCCAGCCCCTCGCAGTTCTGCGGGATCTCAAGAATCCCGTCCGCCTTGGTGAGGCTGGTGATCACGCCCGCACCGCCGGAAAGCGGCATGCAGGCGAATTCCCCGCCCGCACAGCCGAGGGAAACGCGCACGAACTCCTGATATTTGAGCGACGAGGTCAGCTTTCTGCCGAGCGTGGCCTCCACGGTTTCGTCGGGCTGCGCTTTTCTGCCGTAATACCGGTCGATCAGCGGTTTTATGAACTGCTCCATCACCACCACGGCGGACACCGGATACCCGGGCAGCCCCACCGCGGGCTTACCCTTTGCCGTGCCCAGCACCGCGGGCTTGCCGGGTTTGATGCCGATACCGTGCACCAGCACTGCGCCGCGGGAGGCGATCACTTCGGAAGTATAGTCGTCCCGCCCGGCGGAGGAACCCGCCAGCAGCAGCGCCGCGTCGCACTCCTCCAGCGCCGTATCCAGCGCGGCGGCAAGCAGTTCTTTTTTATCTTTTACAATGCCGTACACCTTCGCCTGCGCCCCCCAGCCGGAGAGCATCGCGGAGAACACGGCGGAATTGGATTCGATGATCTCGCCCTTTTTCGGTTCGGCGGTGGGCGGCACGATCTCGTCGCCGGTGGGAATAATACCGAACAGCGGGCGTTTTTTCACCGGGACCCGCGTTACCCCGCCGGCAAGGAACGCGCCGATCAGCGCGGGGGTGACGACCGTTCCGGTGGGGGCGATCATGTCGCCCATGCAGATATCCTCGCCCACCTGCCGCACGTTCTGCCAGGGAGCTGCGGCGGCGCGCAGGGTCACGCTGCCGGAAGCGTCGTCGATCACGTCCTCCACCATCACAACGGCGTCCGTGCCGTCCGGCAGCGGGTCGCCGGTATCCACCGGGATATACTGCGAAGGAGCGAGCAGCACCGGCGTGCGTTCGCTTGCGCCGAAGGTATCGGCGGCGTTCACGGCGATGCCGTCCATTGCCGAAGCGTTATAGTGCGGCGAAGAAATGGCGGCGTACACCGCCCGGGCAAGGCTTCTGCCCAGGGCAGCGGCGGAGGGAACCGTTTCTTCGGCGGCGGTAAAGCCGATCTCATCCGCGGCGGAGAGAAAGATCTCCCGCGCGGCGTCAAGAGGCAGGTTGTTAAGATAGTTGTGCTTCATTTTTTCCTTCTTTCATCTTTCACCATTCATCGTTCATCATTCATCGAATATAGCGACAAACCGGAATTTTACACAAACGGGTAAACGAGCACCTCCGCCCCCTTCGCAAGCCCTTCTTTCTCGCGGGGGATCACGGTATAACCGTGGGCGGCGGTGAGCAGAGAGATCACGCCGGATTTGGCGTACACGGGCACGGCAGAACCGTTTTCGATGCGCACACACAAGAGCTCTTCCCGCCCGTGGTTGGAGGATACGTGCTCCGACAGCGGCAGCGTCAGGGGCAGGGCGGCGTCAGTGCGGCCCATGCGGGCGAAGACGTGGCGTTTTACGAGCACCTGCGCCATAAAGAAGCAGGCGGCCGGGTGGCCGGGCAGCCCGAACACCGGCGTGGAGCCGATCTGCCCCAGCACGGTGGGCTTGCCGGGCTTCACCGCGATACCGTGGCAGAAGAGCGTGCCGTATTTCTGCACCAGCGCGGCGGTACGGTCCGCGTCCCCCGCGGAGGACCCGCCGGAGAGCAGCAGGATGTCGTTCGCCGCCGCCGTGCGGGTGATCGCGTCCGAAAGCAGACCTTCGTCGTCTTTGATAATGCCGTAATTTACGGGTTCGCACCCGAACGAGGAAACGAGAGATGCGAGCAGATGGGAATTGACGTCCCGCACCTGCCCGATATCCGGCGTTTGCCCGACGTTTACAAGTTCATTCCCGGTGGAGAGAACGCCCACCCGGAGCTTTTGAAATACCGCGACCTCTTCCCTGCCCATGGACGCGAGTACGCCCACGGCTGCCGGGGTGAGCAGCGCGCCTTTTTTCAGCACCGTCTGCCCGAAGGCGACGTCGTCCCCCGCGCGGGTCACGTTCTGCAGGGGGCTGACCGACGCATACACAAGGCATACGCCGTTTTCGACGTCTGTGCATTCCACGGGCACGACCGCATCCGCCCCCGCGGGCAGCATGCCGCCGGTGGGGATCTTCACGCATTCGCCGGGGGAAAGCGCAAGGTCCGTGCGTTCGCCCATGCCCACCTCGCCCACGATATCCAGCATCGCGGGCAG
>JAFRSZ010000315.1 GCA_017439205.1 Clostridia bacterium | reverse complement strand
TTTTTAATAATTTTCGTGATATAATAGAACAAATGTTCTTAGGAGGGCGTTTCTTGGATCATTTCGAGCTTGTTTCATCCTTTCAGCCCACCGGCGACCAGCCAGAAGCGATAGAGGGCCTTGTGGATGGCGTAAATAAAGGGTATACTGAACAGGTGCTGCTCGGCGCCACGGGTTCCGGCAAAACCTTCACGATGGCAAACGTGATCGCGCGGGTTAACCGGCCCACGCTTGTGCTTGCGCACAATAAAACGCTTGCGGCGCAGCTTTGCAGCGAGTTTCGCGAGTTTTTTCCGCATAACGCGGTGGAGTATTTCGTAAGCTATTACGATTATTATCAGCCCGAGGCGTATATCGCGTCCACGGATACGTATATTGAAAAAGACAGCGCGATCAACGACGAGATCGATCGTTTGCGCCATTCCGCAACCTCGGCGCTTTCCGAGCGGCGGGACGTGATCATCGTGGCGTCGGTTTCGTGTATCTATTCGCTGGGCAGCCCCATCGATTACCGGAAAATGGTGATCAGCGTCCGGCAGGGCGCAGAGATGGAGCGCGATTACCTCTTGAAACGCCTTGTTGAGATCCAGTATGAGCGCAACGATATCGATTTTTCCCGCAACAAGTTCCGCGTGAAGGGCGACGTGGTGGATGTCTTTCCGGTGTACTCCGGCGATACCGCGCTGCGCATCGAGTTCTTCGGCGACGAGGTGGACCGCATCAGCGAGTTCAACCCCCTTACCGGCGATATCAAAAACACCGTGTCGCACGTGGCGATATACCCGGCGTCCCATTACGTCACGCCGCCCGATCAGCTCGCCGCCGCCGTGCAGAACATCCTTTCGGAAATGGAAGAAAGGGAAGCCTGGTTCAAGGCCAACGGCAAGCTCATCGAGGCGCAGCGCATCCGGCAGCGCACCGAATACGATATGGAGATGCTGCAGGAGACAGGCTTTTGCAAGGGCGTTGAAAACTACTCCCGCGTGATGAGCGGCCGCGCCCCGGGCAGCGCGCCGTTTACGCTGCTCGATTTCTTCCCCGAAGACTATCTGTTGTTTGTGGATGAATCCCACGTTACGCTGCCGCAGGTGCGCGGCATGTACGGCGGCGACCGCTCGCGCAAGGAAGCGCTGGTGGACTTCGGTTTCCGTCTTCCGTCCGCATACGATAACAGGCCTCTTACCTTCGATGAGTTTTACGCACGAACGGCGCAGAAGATCTTTGTGAGCGCCACGCCGGGCGATTTTGAGAAGGAACGCGCCGCGCAGACGGTGGAGCAGGTGATAAGGCCCACCGGGCTTCTTGACCCCGAGATCGAGGTCCGCCCGGTCGAGGGGCAGATCGAAGACCTGATCTCCGAGATCAACCTGCGCACCGAAAAGAAAGAGCGCGTGCTTGTTACAACGCTGACCAAAAACATGGCCGAGAACCTCACCGATTACCTGCGCGATTACGGTATCAGGGTAAGGTATATGCATCACGACGTCGATACGATGGAACGCATGGAGATCATACGCGATCTGCGCATCGGCGAGTTCGACGTGCTGGTGGGCATCAATCTGCTGCGCGAGGGGCTCGATTTGCCCGAGGTTTCTCTTGTGGTGATCCTGGACGCCGATAAAGAGGGCTTTTTACGCAGCGAGACCTCGCTGATACAAACGGTCGGGCGCGCCGCGCGCAACGCCGGGGGCAAGGTAATTATGTATGCCGATACCGTAACGCCGAGCATGGAACGCGCGATCCGCGAGACCTATCGCCGCCGCGAGAAGCAGCAGGCATATAACGAAGCCCACGGTATCGTGCCGCAAACCATTGTAAAGGACATCCGCGATATCATTGAGATTTCCGGAACGCACAAGGCGGCGCGGCTCGACGGCAGAAAGCTCTCGAAAAAAGAGAAAGAGGCGCTGATACTGCGCCTGACCAAAGAAATGAAGGCTGCGGCGAAGATCCTCGATTTCGAGAACGCCGCGTATATCAGAGATAAGATCAAAAAACTGCAGGACGGAGAATAACTGTGGCAAACAAAGTCATTAAGATCGTAGGCGCGAAAGAGCACAACCTGAAGAACGTGGATCTCGAGATCCCGCGCGATCAGCTGATCGTATTCACAGGGCTTTCGGGGTCCGGCAAATCCACGCTTGCGTTCGATACCATTTACGCCGAGGGGCAGCGCAGATACGTTGAGTCCCTTTCTTCCTATGCGCGTCAATTCCTCGGGCAGATGGAAAAACCGAACGTGGAAATGATGGAGGGGCTTTCGCCCGCTATCAGCATCGATCAGAAAACCACGTCGAAGAATCCGCGCTCCACCGTGGGCACGGTGACCGAGATCTACGATTACCTGCGTTTATTGTACGCGCGGGTCGGTATCCCGCACTGCCCTGTGTGCGGAAAGGAGATCCGCGGCCAGAGCGTTGACCAGATGACCGATCGGGTGATGGCGCTCGAAGAGGGGACCCGCTTCATGATCATGGCCCCCGTGGTGCGCGCGCGCAAGGGCGAACACGCAAAAGTGCTTGAAAACGCCCGTAAATCGGGGTACGTGCGCGCAAGGATCGACGGAGAAATGAAAGACCTTGCCGACCCGATCAAGCTGCAGAAAACGAACAAGCACACCATTGAGGTGGTTGTGGACCGTTTGGTGATGAAGCCGGGCATCGAGTCCCGCGTGGCGGATTCGCTTGAATCGGCGCTCGCTTTGGCGGACGGCCTTGTGAACATCAGCATCCCCGACGGTCCCGAAATGCTCTTTTCACAGAAATTTGCCTGCCCGGAGCATGATATCAGCTTCGGCGAGCTCAGCCCGCGCATGTTTTCGTTCAACAATCCGTTCGGCGCGTGCCCGAAGTGCCTTGGCCTCGGGGTATATAAAAAGGTCGCGCCGGAGCTGATACTGCCGGATAAAAACCAGAGCATCAATCAGGGGGCCGTGCACGGCTGCGGCTGGCAGAACGAAAAATACGGTTCCATTTCGCGCATGTATCTGCAGGGGGTGGCGGACCGCTACGGCTTTACGATGGATACGCCCGTAAAGGATATCCCGCCTGAGGGCGTCAACGCCATTCTGTACGGCACCGGCGACGAAAAGCTGAAGCTGCGCCGTAAGCTGCCCACCGGTGAAACAAAGTATGAAGCGCCCTTTGAGGGCATCGTGAACAATCTGGAACGCCGCTACCGTGAATCCAATTCCGACTGGGCGCGGTGGGAGATCGAGCTTTTCATGACCGATCACGTCTGCCCGGAATGCGGCGGCGCGCGCCTCAAAAAAGAGCTGATGGCGGTCACTGTGGGCGGCAAAAACATCTACGAATTCACCGAGCTCTCCATTTCGGAAGAGATCGCCTTTTTAGAATCGCTGAAGCTTTCCGACCGCGATGAATTCATCGCCCACGGCATCCTGAAAGAGATCGCGGGGCGTCTTCGCTTTCTGGAAAGCGTGGGGCTCGATTATCTCACGCTTTCGCGTTCCTCGGGCACGCTTTCCGGCGGCGAGAGTCAGCGTATCCGCCTCGCAACGCAGATCGGCTCCGCCCTTACCGGCGTTCTCTACGTGCTGGACGAGCCCAGCATCGGCCTGCACCAGCGCGATAACGACAAGCTGATCGGCACGCTGAAGAATCTGCGCGATCTCGGCAACACGCTGATCGTGGTGGAGCACGACGAGGATACGATGCGCGCGGCAGATTATATTGTCGATATCGGCCCGGGCGCGGGCATCCACGGCGGCGAGATCGTGGCTTCCGGCACGCTTGAAGATATCAAAAAATGCAGCCGTTCCATCACCGGCCAGTACCTTACCGGCAAAAAGAAGATCGAGGTGCCTTCCGCGCGTCGCCCGGGCAACGGCAAATATCTGAAGGTGCTCGGCGCGGCCGAGAATAACCTCAAAGATATCGACGTCACATTCCCGCTCGGAAAGTTCATCTGCGTTACGGGCGTTTCCGGCTCCGGCAAATCCTCGCTGATCAACGAGATCCTTTATAAGCAGCTCGCCAACGAGCTGAACGGCGCGAAAAAATTCCCCGGCAAATGCAGGGGCTTTGAGGGCGTTGATAACCTTGATAAGGTGATCGATATCGATCAGTCGCCCATCGGCCGTTCGCCGCGCTCCAACCCGGCGACCTATACCGGCCTGTTCACCGATATCCGCCGTCTGTTTTCCGAAACGCCGGACGCGAAGATGCGCGGCTATTCAATGGGGCGCTTTTCGTTCAACGTAGCGGGCGGGCGCTGCGAAGCTTGTCAGGGCGACGGCATCGTGAAGATCGAAATGCATTTTCTTGCGGACGTTTACGTGCCGTGCGAGGTCTGCCATGGCGCACGGTATAACCGTGAAACGCTCGAGGTCCGTTATAAAGGAAAAAACATCAGCGACGTGCTGAACATGACGGTAGAGGAGGGGCTTCATTTCTTTGAGAATCTGCCTGCCATCCGTCGCAAGCTGCAAACGCTGTTTGACGTCGGTCTCGGCTATATCCAGATCGGGCAGCCCAGTACGCAGCTTTCGGGCGGCGAAGCGCAGCGCGTGAAGCTTGCCACCGAGCTCTCCCGCAGGGCCAGCGGCAAAACGCTGTATATACTGGACGAGCCCACCACCGGCCTGCACTCGGCCGACGTGCACAAGCTGATCGAGGTATTGCAGACGCTGGTGGAGGGCGGCAACACCGTGATCGTGATCGAGCACAATCTGGACGTGATCAAGTGCGCGGACCATATTATCGACCTCGGTCCCGAGGGCGGGAACCGCGGCGGCGAGATCGTAACGCAGGGCACGCCCGAAGAGGTCGCCGCTGTGGCGGAGAGCTATACCGGGCAGTATCTCAAAAAGATCCTTCCAAAGCGTTGAAATCGGTTGCGGCGTGTGGTAAAATATAAAATCAGAAATTATAAAGGGGAACGAGAAAATGAAAAAGGCGTTATGCATCCTGTTATGTCTGCTTCTGCTGCCGGTGGGCTTCGCCGTGAACGCGGCCGAAACGAAAACCGGTACGCTTTCAATGCTTGCCTATAACGTGTCCGGCATTCCGGTGGTAGGGGATTTCCAGGGAACGTCATTTACCACCACCAAACAGAGAGCCGAACGCATCGGCGCGCTGCTCAACGGTACGGGAGCCGATTTTATCGGCACAGAGGAGGATTTCAACGGTCACAGATACCTTGCCGCCGAAATGACGAATTACCCATACCATTCCTATACCAGCGGCGGTCTTGCGCAGGGGCAGGGCCTGAACGTGTTCTCCCTGCACCCGCTGTATAACGTCGACCGCGTGAAATGGAACGTGGAATTCGGCTCGCTTTCAGGCTCGATGGACGCCATCTCTAACAAGGGCTTTATCTACGCATTGATGGAGCTCGAGCCCGGCGTGTACGTGAACGTGATCAATGTGCATATGGACGCGGGTTACGACGTACTCTCCGTCAAGGCGCGCGCAAACAATTTTCAGCAGCTCGCCTCGTACATCAAAGAAAACCTGAACGACGGCCGCGCCCTGATCGTGCAGGGCGATCTGAACTTCAAGTTCAAACGGCGGCTTGCCGATGATCTCGTGAATAATCTGCTGCTGCCTACCGGGCTGAAAGACGTATGGGCCGAGCTTTATAACAGCGGTATCACCGATACCGCGGATCCCGTCTACAACCGGGACGCCCCCGGCGACGATCTGGACCGTATCCTGTACCGCAGCGGCAGCTATATGACCCTCACGCCGGTTTCCAAAACGAATCCGGAGCTCACAGGTCCGAACGGCGAACGGTATACGGACCATTACCCGATGCTCACCGAATTCACCTATACGCTTACGGGCAGCGAGCCTGTTCCCGGCGCGCTGATCGAACCGGTCCCTGAGAATGAGACCGTGCAGGCCGTAAAAGAAATGCTCTGGCTGTTCGTGCGTCTTGTGCAGGCGATCGTCGGCCTCACGGAACTGCCGTATCTCATCTATCAGGGTGTGGATATCGTCGCCAACGGCAAAATGCCGTAATACATTCTGGCAATAAAACAAAAATACCTGCCGTTCCGTCCGGTTCGGCAGGTCGTTTTAATATGAGTTATTTTACGTATTTGGCAACGAATTCCTTCACCTTGGGCCAGTAAAGCTCGGGGTGTACGTCGCAGGCCTCGGCGTGTTCGGCGTCCGGGATGCTGATGATATCTTTTTCCGCGCTGCACGCGTCGTAAAGCACGGCCATCATTTCATAGGGAACGAACGTGTCGTTTTCGCCGTGGATGAACAGCGTGGGCGTCTTGGAGCGGGCGACCGCGTCAACGGGAGAGTTATCCTTGAAATCCCAGCCCATCACGAGCTTCGAGAACGTGTTCGCCGCGTTCAGGAAGGGGAATTCGGGCAGGTGCAGGATGTTGCCGATCTGGCACGCGAACTGATCCTGGCAGTTGGTGAAGCCGCAGTCCTCGATCGCGCACTTTACGTTCGCGGGCAGGTCTTCGCCGGTGACCAGCATTGTGGTGGCGGCGCCCATGGATTCGCCGATGATCACGATCTGCGCGTCGGGATCGAGAGAAACGATGTATTCGATCCATGCGATCACGTCGTACCGCTCAAAGTAGCCCATGCTGCAGTGGTTCTGCGCGCTCTTTCTGTGGCCGCGCATATACGGGAACAGGCAGTTGTAGCCCATCTCGTAAAAACCGATGGCCTGCTTCGCCATGCAGCGGGGACGGGACGAATACCCGTGCACCACCACGGCCCAGAGATGGCTCTCGTCGGGCTGGCGGATGATCTCGGAAACCAGCGTTTCACCCTTGCTGTTGATGAGCCGGGTCTCCGCCAGATCGGACGCGACGTACCAGTCGTCCGCTTTGCGGAAATACTCGTTGTTGAGATATTTCTTCATATTATAATCCTCATTGAGGATCTCTTCGGGTTTGAAGTTGATATATCCCCAGCGGGAGAGCGCGCCTTCGTAAATGACCGCGCCGGCGGTGATATAAGCGCCCGCGGTTGCGGCGGCGGCGATGCCCGCGCCTTTCAGGATCTTTTTTAAACTTGCCATACGTAAACTCCTTTATGCAGAAATACATATATTCTTAAAAATTATACCATAGCAATCTCGGGATTGCAAGCTTTTTTGCCGTGTTTTCTTTGATTCGGCGTTAAAATTTTGCATCGCGGACGCGTTCATCCGGCGCTGTATTCCGCGCAGAAATGATTTGACTTTCGTTCGGCTGTAATGTATAATCAAGGTATCAATTTCAGTGGAGGCGTTTGCTTTGAGAAAAAGAATCGGGCTGAATTTCAACTGGAAGTATTCGGAAAGCTTCACCGAAGACATGCTGCGTCCCTCGTTTGACGACGCGGCGTTTACCCACGTGGACATCCCGCACACGAACAAAGAGATCCCGTATCATTACTTTAACGAAAAAATGTATCAGTTTGTGTGCTGCTACCGCAAGAACTTCCGTCTGCCCGCGGAGGCTTTCGAGAACGGCCGCCGGGTGATCCTGCATTTTGAGGGCGCTGCGAACTACGCCCGCGTATTTATAAACGGCAAAGCGGCTGGGGAGCACAAGGGCGGTTACACGCCGTTTCAGTTCGATATCACCGGGCTTGTGCATAAGAGCAGCAACGTGATCGCGGTGGCGCTGGACTGCACCGAGCGCAGCGAGATCCCGCCCTTCGGCTTCATGGTGGATTACCTCTGCTACGGCGGTATCTACCGCGAGGTATGGCTTGAGATCGTTGAACAGACGCATATCGAAGATATCTTTGTGAAAACGCCCAACGTGCTCGGCTCGTATAAGATCATGGAGGCGGATATCACGTTTTCCGCGCCCGTAAAAGGCACGGTCGATCTGAATGTGACGGACGGCAAAGGTCTTTCCGTAAATAAAAAGGCGGATATCGACGGCAGCGTTCTGCGCGTGCGCTGGAACGTCAGGGGCGCAAAGCTCTGGGATATCGACGATCCCAACCTGTACACGCTCACCGTTTCGTACAAGGCGGATTCCTTCTCCCGCCGGTTCGGCTTCCGCGAGGCAAAGTTTACCCGCACCGGGTTCTTCCTGAACGGCCGCCACGTGCAGCTTGTGGGCCTCAACCGCCACCAGAGCTATCCGTACGTTGGCAACGCGATGCCCGCTTCCGCGCAGAAGGCGGACGCCGATCTGCTCAAATACAGGCTCGGCTGCAATTTCGTGCGTACCGCGCATTATCCCGATTCCACGCATTTTATCGACCGCTGCGACGAGATCGGCCTGATCGTATTCACGGAAATGCCCAGCTGGCAGCATCTCGGCGAAGGGGAGTGGCGTGAAAACTGCCTTCAGAACATCCGCGAAATGGTCACGCGCGACCGCTCGCATCCCTGCATCGTCCTCTGGGGTGTGCGCGTGAACGAGGGCGCGGACTGCGATGAGTTCTATACCGAAACCAACGCACTGGCCCGTTCGCTCGACCCCACCCGCCAGACCGGCGGTGTGCGCAATATCCCGCGCAGCCATCTGCTGGAGGACGTTTATACCTATAACGATTTCTCGCATTCCGGCGGCCCCGTAAAGCTCCTTCCGCCCGCCGTGGTCACCGGCTTCAAAGCGCCGTATCTCGTAACGGAGCACAACGGCCATATGTACCCCACCAAGAGCTTCGACCGTGAAGAGATCCGCCGCGAGCACGCGCTCCGGCACCTGCGCGTGCAGAACAAAGCCTTCGGCAATAAGCGCATTTCCGGCGCGACCGGCTGGTGCATGGCGGATTATAACACGCATAAGGATTTCGGCAGCGGCGACCGTATCTGTTACCACGGCGTTACCGATATGTTCCGCGTGCCGAAGCTTGCCGCGGCAGTATACGCTTCGCAGCAGGATGATTTCCCCGTGATGGAATCCTCCTCCGCAATGGACGTCGGCGAATACCCGGGCGCGCTGATCGGCAGGACCTATATTTTCACAAACTGCGATTACGTAGAAGTGTTCAAGAACGGCGAATACAAGAGCACGGCATACCCCGATAAAAAGAGATATCCGCATCTGCCGCATCCGCCGATCTCGCCCGTGGATTTCATCGGCGACGCGCTCGTGACCGAAGACGGGCTGGATGAAAAGTCCGCCGCCGCGCTGAAAAACGCGCTGGTTGCCGCGAACGCGGACGGGTTCCTGCTGCCGCCGCATCATTACGCCGAAGTCGTTT
Organism: Clostridia bacterium; assembly: GCA_017439205.1. Lineage (GTDB taxonomy): Bacteria > Bacillota > Clostridia > Oscillospirales > Acutalibacteraceae > RUG806. The sequence goes on along the minus strand of JAFRSZ010000315.1, from coordinate 14,890 downwards.
ACGCCTTCCTGCACGGCCGCATGAGCTTCCAGAAGATCTACGATATCATAACCAAGCATTTCGCCAACTGGGGCGCCGAGCAGATCACCTACCGGTTCGACGGGTATAAAGACGGCGTACTGGTAAAATCCATCACCCGCACCGCGGTCACCAAGACCGCTCTTGCCGTAAAAGCGGACAGTACAGAGCTCATCGAAGACGACACCTACGACGTTACCCGTATCGAGCTGCTCGCGGTGGACGGCTTCGGCAACCGCCTGCCGTTTGCCGATAACGCCGTAAAAGTAAGCATCGAAGGGCCTGTTTCCGTGATCGGTCCCGAAACCTTCGCTCTCGTCGGCGGCGACCGCGCCTTCTGGGTGCGCACCGTTGGCAGGAGCGGCAAAGCCACCGTAACGGTAGAAGCCGTAGATCTCGGCACGTATACCGTTGAACTGAATATCGTCAAAAAATAAGAAGCAAGGAGAATACAGTATGTTTTATGAAATGACCATCGCAGGGTGCAAACGTCAGCTTCCCCTGTGCAGACTCAACGACGAACTGATGATCGGCGCGTTCGTGATCCTCGGCGATCAGGAGCTCACTGTCGCGTGCGCGAAAGCGCTGCTTGAAATTTCGCCGGATTACGATTACCTGATCTCGGCGGAAGCAAAGGGCATTCCGCTGGCGCACGAAATGGCGCGTCAGCACGGCGATAAAAAGTATATGGTCGCCAGAAAAGGCGTAAAGCTCTACATGCGCGATATCTTTGAGGCGAAGGTCCGCTCCATCACCACCGATCACGAGCAGACGCTGTACCTCGACAAGGCGGACGCGGACCTGATGAAGGGCAAGCGCATCCTTGTGGTGGACGACGTGGTTTCCACCGGCGAGTCGCTGTATGCCATTCAGGAGCTTGTAAAGCAGGCCGGCGGCGAGATCGTTGCCAACGTCACCATTCTTGCCGAAGGGGAGGCCGCGGACCGCACCGATATCAAGTATCTTGAAAAGCTGCCGCTCTTCAACGCGAAAGGCGAACCCATCTGTTAACTGCAATAATCCTCGATCAGCCGCTGCAGATCTTCTTCTGTGGCGGCTGGTATTCCTTTACGGAGCATCTGCGCTTCTTCTTCTGGCAGGGAGGCGACCGCGGTATCCGTGATCTGGATCGGCGTGCAGCTGCCCTGCCTGAATGCCGCCACACGCCCGTCGTATTCGCCAAGAATATACCGGGACGCGGTTTGTTCTCTTTGCGAAATCAACGCAGTTGTCAGAACGCATAGCAGCAATGTGCACAAAAACAGGAACCATCTTTTGTTGTTGTTTGTCATAGCTCATACTTCTTTACAAAAATTTCATATATATTTTTTATTTTTTTTTCAATTTTATGCTAAACAAATATAAAAATATGTGATATACTTTAATCTGAATATGTATATATCGGAGACCGTAATGAGCAAAAAGAAGAATAATAAAAAGAAAAAGAAAAAGAGCGGCGTCGGTATGGCCATTCTTACCGTGTTTCTGATTCTGTTCCTCGTATGTGTGATCACTGCGGGGTCGGTCGCGTTTACCGTGCTTACCGATCTGAAGCTGATCACCTGGGGCGATATGAAAACGGTGGACGAAGAGGTTGCGGGCGTCGATTACCTCGATCTTGATAATTATCTTTCCCAACAGGCAAAAACAACCATCATCTATGCTTATAACGAAAACGGCGATCTGGTAGAGGATACCCGTCTGCACGGCAGTGAAAACCGCCTGATCGCATCTCTTGACGAGATTTCCCCCTACGTGCAGAAGGCTGTGATCGCGCTGGAGGACCGTCGTTTTAAAGAACATCAGGGCGTAGACTGGAAGGGCACCATCCGATCCATTGTCGCCGACGTTTCCGGCGGCGATATGCAGGGCGGTTCCACGCTGACGCAGCAGCTGATCAAAAACCTGACCGGTGAAAATAAACGTACCCTGATCCGCAAGTACCGTGAGATCAAAAACGCCCTCGCGCTGGAACGTCATTTCTCAAAGAATGAGATCATGGAGGCGTATCTGAACACCATATATCTCGACCAGGGCTGTTACGGCATCAAGACCGGCGCGGAGTACTATTTCGGCAAAGACGCCTCCGAGCTTACCGTAATGGAAAGCGCGATCCTTGCGTCCATCACGCAGGCGCCGAGACGAAACAATCCCATTCTCAATTACGATAACAACCATAAGCGCGCCGAAGAGTGCGTATACAATATGCACGCCTGGGGCCTGATCACCGATGAAGAATATGAATCGGCAATAAAACAGAAGGTTGAGTTCGTAGGTAAGAAGTCTATGGAAACCTCGGATGACGACGAAGAAGTGATGGAAGTTTCCTCCACCGCGTCCGAGTATCAGAGCTGGTATACGGATTATATCATCAATACCGTCATCAACGATCTGAGCTCTACCTACGGCTATACCGAGAGCGAGGCATGGCGCAAGGTTTATTACGGCGGCCTTTCGATCGTTTCCGCCGTGGACGCCCGCATTCAGCGAATCATGGACGAGGTCTACGTCAACCGCGAGACCTTCCCGGATGAGGAAGATACCGAAGAAAACCCGGCGATCCAGTCCGCCATGGTCATTATGGATTATGAAGGCCGCATTATGGGCATCGCGGGCGCGCTCGGCAAAAAAACGGGCAACCGCGTGCTGAGCTACGCCACGAGCGACCCCCGGAATCCCGGCTCTTCCATCAAGCCGCTGTCTTGTTACGCGCCTGCCATTGAAGGCAACTATTTCGTATGGTCCAGCTATCTGCCGAACTACGGTATCACGCTCGGCAACGGCGATACCTGGCCCACCAACTACGGCGGCGTTGAAGGTTCCATCAACGATATCCGAAATCTGGCGCAGGCCATCGCGCCTTCGCTCAATACGGTCCCCGCGCGTTTGGTGCAGGCAATGGGCACTTCATATTGCTATTCCTTCCTGCGCGACCGGTTCCATCTTTCCGACCTCATCGATTCCGATAACGATTACGCGCCCCTTGCCATCGGCGACATGGGACGCGGCGTCACCCCGCTGGATATGTGCGCGGCTTACCTCACCTTCGGCAACGGCGGCCTTTACTACACGCCCTATTGCTATTACGAAGTGAAAGACGCAGACGGCAACGTGCTCTTAAAGCCCGAAAAGAAGGGCCAGCAGGTGCTCTCGCCCGGAACGGCCGACGTTATGAACCATCTTCTGCAGTGCCCCGTTACCTATTCAAACGGTACCGCCAAGGGCTACGGCGTGAGCGGCTTCACCACGTTTGCGAAAACCGGTACATCCTCAAACAACTATGATAAATGGATCGTGGGCGGCACGCCGTATTACGTCTGCTCCACATGGGTCGGCTTCAAGGTGCGCAAAGAGATCAAATCGTATATCTACGGTCAGTATCCCGCGGCGCAGGTGTTCAAAACCGTGATGAACCGCGTGCACGAAGATCTTGACGATAAAGATTTTGAATACGGCACCGACGCCGTTCGCCGTACCTTCTGTACCAGATCCGGATTGCTTGCTTCCTCCAGCTGCTGGTCCACCTCTACGGGATGGTATAAGATCGATAACCTGCCGGGCACCTGCAGCGCTTGCGCGGGCGGTTATTACGATGATTACGGCGATGAGCTCCCCGACGATGCTGTTGATTACGATTACGTCGGCGATTAACGTATGATCATCATGGGGATTGACCACGGCGACGTGCGAACCGGCGTTTCCGTGTGCGATAAAAACGAAATGCTGGCGTCGCCGGTAACGGTGATCACTGAGCGCAGCGACGAAACGCTCGCACAAAGAATTGCGTCGCTTGCAAAAGAATACGGCGCGCAGCAGATCGTTATGGGCCTTCCGAAAAATATGGACGGTTCTCTGGGGTTCCGCGCGCAGGCGATCCTTGATTTCGTGCCTGTGCTCGAGGAAGCAACGCGGCTGCCCGTGGCGCTGCGCGATGAACGGCTCACAACGATGAGCGCCCATAAACTGCTGAACGCTTCCGATACCCGCGGCAAAAAGCGGAAACAAACGGTAGATGCGGTCAGCGCCGTTCTGATTCTTGAAGATTACCTCGGCGCACGCAAAAGGCAGACGGCGGAGAATACTTAATCAATAACAAAAAAGCACGGCAGCTCTTTTTCCCTGGAACTGCCGTGTTATTATTATTTTTTCATTTTAACCGATCAGAAATCAAATTTCGGGAGCGAAGCAGAGAACCTGCCGAACAGCTTTCTGAACATCTCCGTCAGGCGTTTAAGAAGCCGCTGCAGAAGCCCCGTATTGACGCGCTCGTCCGTGGGCTCGACCGCGCGCAGATATTCGTGGTTCACGCATATCATAAACTGCGGATAAGCTTCGTTCGTCGTCACGGTGGGCTGCCCGTCATACTGCGCCAGCCACAGGATGAACGCTTTGTACGGTTCGCACCAGTTGTTGTGGCTCTGATATTTCACGAACCACGTGTATTCGGGGAACGCGCAGGTGGAAGCGTCGATCTGGCTGTCGGGGGAGAGGCGTTCGCCGCTCTCCAGTTTGCCGCCGAAGGGCGCTGCGGTCGCCCCGAGAGAAGCGTATTTGGTATCGATCAACATATCGCCCTGCGAATCGGTCACGGTGGTCACCGGGATCACGGCGATGCCGTAGCCGCATACGATGGCGACCGGCGTGCCGGAATCCATTGCGGCGCTCAGAATACCCGTGATGTTGTTCTGTACGTTCTCGTGATAATCGTCGATGCGGCCGATGAGCGTTGCATATTTTTCGTCGTCGCCGAACATCACCTGTTTTGCCTCGTCGTAATATTCGTCGGGAACAAAACTCCACATCGCGGGCATCGTTGCAAAGGTATCGATCAGTATCTCGTCGTAAACCTGTTCCAGCGTCTTGTCGAGCACTTTGTCAAGCCCGTTCAGGACGAAGTCGAGCATGCCGAGGTTCTGCAGGCTGGTGACCGTGGCGTTCAGAAACTGGAACACGTTATCCTCGCCGAGCACGGTACGCAGGAAATCCTGCAGCCCGCTGCCCTTGTTTTCAAGATCGACCTGTTTCGTAAAGGCTTCGCCCACAATGGAGATGCCCTGCCACGCGGGGCTCAGGTGAACGGAGTTGCGTACGTTCACGGTGCCGTATTTATAGAAGTAGGCCGAGGTCACGTTGTTGCCTTCGGAATGAGAGAGAAGCGTAACCCGATCATGCCCGGTCACGGCCTTTACTTCCTCAATGTATTCGGCGAGCTGGTCGGCAACGTCCATCGGACTTAAACGCCAGTCGTAATCGAACACATAGTTGCCGTGCGGTTCATCTTTTTTAAAATAGGCGTAATCGGTGTTCAGGTGCGTATCCGTGTCCGTGGGGTCGGAATGGGTGACGATCGGCTTCACGGTATTGCCTTCGTCGTCGCACAGCAGGTTTCCTGCAAGAATATCCACCGCTTCGCGCATTTTGTCCACAAACCCCTTGTAATCATTCTGCATGGCAAGCTTTACCAGCGCCAAAGACGTCTGGGCGGCCATCGTAGAGATCTCGGACGGGGTGAAGCTGAACGCGCCTTTTTCGCTGCCGTCTTCCGCCTGCACAAACAGGTCCGCGCCGAAACCGCGCACGGAGATCACGGGCGATACGTCGCATTCATCCGCATGGGCGGCAAATGCGGGAAGCAGCGTCAGCGCGGCCAGCGTCAACGCAAGAAAAACACAGAGAACCTTTTTCATCGGTCATACCCCTTTTTGCATGTTTTTCTTAATTATACGCCCGGATATCCTTTTTTTCAATACCGATTGTTCAAAATCGTACAGAAAATATTGAATCGTTATTATTATTATGATAATATAAACAAAAACGGTAGAAGGACGGGATCTGAAAATGCGGGAAACGTGTTCATACCCCAAGGTTTTTATCCACGGCCTCGGCGGATGGGGCGAATCGGACGGGATCGAAACGCGCCTTCACTATCATTATTGGGGCTTCGACACGGAAGACCGTGATCTTCCGGCGCACCTGCGCGAACAGGGGACCGAAGCGTATTTCCCGTCGCTCGGGCCGTTCACTTCCGCATGGGACCGCGCCTGTGAATTATGGGCGTATCTGTTCGGAGGCACGGTGGATTTCGGTAAAAGCCACAGCGCCCGCTACGGGCACAAGCGCTACGGCAGAACGTATCCCGGCGCAATGAAAGATCTCGGCACGAAAGGCGCGCACGAAAAGATCGATCTGATCGGCCATTCCTTCGGCGGCCCCACCGCCATCGTATTCGCGGACCTGTTATATAACGGAAGCGAGGAGGAGAGCGCGTGTACCCCCGCCGGATCGCTTTCGCCGCTGTTTGCCGGCGGGCATGATTATGTGCGCTGCCTTGCCACGCTCAGCGGGGCGAACAACGGCACCACCTTTGCCGATTTCTTCGGCGAAAAGGGCATGAAGCTGCTTTCAGGTACGGTATATACGGTAAACGCTCTTGCCGCGCCAACGCCTCTGATGGATCTGCTCGATTTTCATACCGACCAGTGGGATATCATGGGCGAATCCGAATATTACAAGTATTCTCTGCCCTCGCTGCGGCAGCGTCTGCACGGCGTAAAGCGGCTCGTAAACAATCATCTTGATAACGTCGGTTACGAGCTGCAGGCGGAATACGCCGCCGAGATCAACCGCGGCCTGAAAATCTGCCCGGATACGTATTATTTCGCGTGGCGGGCGTGCCGTACCCATGACGACGGCAGGGGACGTCAGGTGCCGAACCGTGATATGCGCCGTATCCCGAAGCTCTGGAGCACCGTGATCGGCCGGTATCGGCCCGAGAAGCTGCAAAAGCTCGGGTTTGACGAAACGTGGCTTCCTTCCGACGGTATCGTGAACGTAAAGTGCCTCGGCGCACCGTTCGGCCTCGGGAGCAGAGATCTTGCGCCCGGCGAAGCGGTGGTCCCCGGCGTGTGGTACCATATGCCCATTGAAGACAAGCACCATATGAGCTGGGTCGGCATCGGCGAAGAAACCGAAGCGTTCTATGCGTTCTATGACCGGCTGATTTCGCGGCTCAACGATCCGGAGGGATACGCCGATGCCTGATACCGTATTGCAGACGCCGGGGCTCAACCCGTTTCTGCCTTTTTCAACCTATATCCCGGACGGCGAGCCGAAGGTGTTCGGCGACCGCGTGTATCTCTACGGGTCTTACGATATTTTCGGCGGCGGGTACTGCAGCAGGGAATACCACGTCGTTTCCGCGCCGGTGAGCGATCTTACGCGCTGGACGGATCACGGCGTCGGTTTTTCTTCTGATGACGTCCCGTGGTCAAACGAGCTTCTGTACGCGCCGGACGCACTGTACCGCAACGGAACGTATTATCTGTTTTTCTGCATGTCGGACGGCAGCGAGGGCGTCGCCGAAAGCGCGTCTCCCGCAGGCCCGTTTACCAACGCGCGGCGTATCACTCTGGCGGGGGAGCCGATCAGCGGCATCGATCCCTCCGTATTGGAAGATCACGGGCATGTTTACTATACCTGGGGGCAGTTCCGGCTGCATATGGCGGAGCTGAACGACGATATGTGTACCCTGAAGCCCGAAACCCTGCGCGACGCCGTGATCACAAACGCCGACGGGTGCGAAGGCTTTCACGAGGGCTCCAGCCTGCGAAAGCTCGGGGCGCATTACTGCCTGATTTACGCTTCGGAGTATACCGATGCCTATCCGAATCACGGCGGCCGCCCCACAAAGCTGGACTATGCGATCTCCGCCGCGCCCTACGGCCCTTATGAACGGCGCGGTACCGTGATCGATAACGAAGGCTGCGATCCCGCTTCCTGGAACAACCACGGCTCCGTGATCGAGATCGGCGGTCGGTGGTACGTGTTTTATCACGCGTCTTCCAACAATACCGCCTATTCCCGCCGCGCCCGTGCCGAGCGGCTTGCGGTCGATGCCGCCAAAGGGATGATTTCTCAGGCGAAACCCACTACAAACGGCTTTGTCGAAACGCTTCTGCCGCGGCATATCACGTCCCCTGTGAACGCATGCTCCTTCTTCGGCGGCGCGTATGTGACCGAGCAGCCGGGCGGCGCTTTCCCCGCGGTGGGTCTTGCCGACGGCGCGGGCTTTGAATTCAGCCCGGTACGGTTTGAAGACGGCGTTTATAAGCTCACCGTTTATTATCGCGCTTTTGCGGCGGCGCGCCTGCGCGTAAGCCTCGGCGACCGGCCGGTTCTTGAAGAAGCGATGCCCGGATCCGGCAAAATGGCGTCTTTCCTGTTTCAGGCGCGCGCCGGCTTCTTCCCGCTGCGTTTTGAAGTGTGCGGACCGAAAAACGTAGATCTGTGCGAGATCGGAGCTCTTCGGATCGAAAAAAACAACCCGCTGTGATGCGCTCAGACGCTCGGCGTCTGTCACAGCGGGCTTTACTGTTTAATTTATTTCAAATTGAAACCGTGATCTCCGCGGTGGTCTTGGCGTATTCGCTCAAAAACACCTTTCCGTTTTTGCGCAGGAAGCTGGCGTTGACGCAAAACGCGCGCTCGGTATGCTCTCTGCGGTCTCTTGTGATCATCAGTATGTACGCGTCGGTATCGAAACCGCCGAGGGTGTTCTGCGAATTGTCGTGCATGACGTGCCCGTCCGCACGGTGGTTGTACCAGATCTCACGTTCGGTATCGCCGTAAACAACGCGCAGCCCGGTCGCGTCTTCGCTTTCGAGCTTTTCAAACGCGGTATCGCGGCTTTCAGGATCGAGTTCGAGCGTATGGATCAGCAGATGCTTTCTTTCGATCATTTCATCCGAAAGCGAAAGGTAAGGCATATCCTCCCTTTCCTTATGGTCCGGATGCCCGTGCTTTATCTCCGGCTTCATCACGGCGGGCTCGTGCGAAACGAGGCGCGCGCGGATATCTTCATATGTGAACGATACCTTGCCGTCTGAAAGGTCGCAGGTCCCGTTATAATGCAGCGTGAGCTGCACCGCGGCGGGTTCGTGGCAGAAAACGTCGTCGATCAGCACCAGCAGGCGGTTTTCGATCCACAGGAAGTTCCGGTACATCCGCGAGCAAAGGTGCGCCGCGGGACCGGTGGCGTCCGCCTGTATGAATACGTAGTCCCCGTTCACATAGCGGTCGATGATCGCGCCGGGAAATTTTGTGCCGCGGTAGAGCTCTTCATCGCGGCTGCCCCTGTTGCCGACGAGCAGCACGCTGTGCGCCTCGTTCTGGCAGTAATAGGCGTGGTAAAGGGGGCTTTCGTAGCTGCAGGTGCCGCCGTCGATAAAGAACGGTTTTCCCTTATGGCAGAGTACAAACGTGCCCGCGTCGTTGTGCGAGTGGTTCCAGCAGAAGCCGCTTTTCACGGCAAAAAGCGTCGCGTCCGGCTGCCAGCCGTCGCGGGTGACCGCAAAACCGGAAGCGTAAAACGCCGTTTTCGGCAGGTAGTCGACCGACCCGTTCAGCGCCGGATAATCAAACCCCGCGATCTCATCCCAGATGTCCGTGCCGTAGGTGGACGCCGCCGCGCGTATGGCGGAGGTATCGATCCCCGTTTTTACGGCGCATTCCGCCAACAGGCCGATATCCGTATCAAAGTCGCTGTCGCCGAAGTTCAGGAACGCGTAATTCAGTTTGCCGTCTTTCATACGCGGGTAAGAAAAGCCCATCACTGCGTCGCACAGCCCGGCGGGAAGCGCGTCCCGGATGATTTTGTTGCGGCCGAAATACCGTTCGCTGCACCAGAGGTAGCGCAGCAGGGAACCGGTGCCGTAATTGTCGTAGGCAACGCTCTCGTAGAACATGCCGCGGTCGTCAAAGCTGCGCGTTTTGTTGAACAGCGGGTTGCCCGGGTAGGTCAGGTACTCCGCGAGCGCGCGGTCAACGTGATACAGCATGTGCTTTACGGTATCCGCGGGCAGATGATCGCGCACCGCGAGCAGCGCGCAGGAAGCCTCGGATATACACACCGCCCACCAGTTGTGGCCCATGGAATCCAGCGCGTGGATGCGCGTTTCGGGCAGCGCCCAGTCGCCCAGAGCGGGCCTTATGCCTTTTTCGTAGATGCCCAAAGCGAGGCTGTCCCGTTCGGCGGGGGTAAGATGATCGTATATCATGTCGTAGATCCGGCCCATCGCCATCGTTGCGGCGGTGGAGCAAAGATCCGAATGCCAGGCGTTGGGCTTGCGGTTGACGTAGCTCAGCGCGTACCAGCGCTCATAAGAAACAAAGCGTTCGATCAGTTCCTTCAGCCGTTCGGCGCACCGTTCGTCCCCTTCAATCAGATATTTAAGCCCCAGAGAATTGCAAAGCCTTCCCGCCTGTTGGTTCAGCCGCCCGAAATTGGCGTGCAGCGAATCCCTGCCGTTGCACTCCTCCCACGTCACGAAGGGTTCCTTCAGATGTTCTTCGGCGGAAGCCGTTGCGGCGTCGTACCGCGCTTTCGCGTCGGGGTCGGTTTTGATCTTTTCACGGAATCCGTCAATGTCGGCGCGTGAAAAGAACAGATACGGGTGCTGCGCGGCAGCGGTCTCATATGTCATAAAAAAGCCCCTTTCAATTTATACGATATTCCCAGTTTAAATCCGATCATTCTTATGTTATAATATAAATCATTCCGGTGCAAAATGCAACCCAAATCTCAGATGTCTGCGCCTCAGGCCGCGCGTTCGGCCTCATCGGAAGGAAAGGGAAGATACAAAATGAAAACATACGACGTGGCTGCATATGTGTGGCCGTCCTACACAGGCAAAGAACCCCGCGCCTATCAGTTCTGGGAGCAGGGGATCGGCGAATGGCAGAGCGTAAAGAGCGCCGTAAAAAGATGCGACGACCATATCCTGCCCCGCAGGCCGCTTTGGGGCTACTGCGACGAGGCGGACCCCGAAGTGATGAAGATGCAGATCGACGAGGCCGTGAAGCACGGCGTGAATGTATTCATTTACGACTGGTACTGGTACGACCGCCGTCCGTTTCTGGAGCAGTGCCTCGACGAAGGCTTCCTCGGCGCGCCGAACAACGAAAAAATGCGCTTTTATCTGATGTGGGCGAACCACGACGCCGGTTATCTCTGGGATAAGCGTCAGCCGGATCTGAACGAAACCGTGTGGTTCGGCACGCAGCCCCGCGATCAGTTCGACGCGATCTGTGACCGCGTGATCGAAAAATACTTTAAGCGGCCCAATTATTATAAAATCAACGGCTGCCCGGTGTTCATGATCTACGAAATGTCGAACCTCGTGCGCGGCCTCGGCGGCGTGGATCGGGCAAGGGAAGCGCTTGCGCATTTCCGCGCGCTCACAAAACGCGCCGGTTTCCCGGATCTGCACCTGCAGGCAACGGTCTATGCCGAAAACGCGGTGAACGTAAGCGGCGTGGACGCGGCAAGGACCGGCTCCACAAGGGATCTTGTTCGCATGCTCGGCTTCGATTCCGCCACCCACTACCAGTTCGTCCATTTTACCGACTGCAACCGCGATTACCTTGAGATCCTGCCGGACGTACAGCGCGAGTGGGATCGTATCCGCGAAACGTACGACGTGCCTTATTATCCGCATATCTCCGTCGGCTGGGATAACAATCCGCGTTTCAACCGCCTTACCCTGCCCATCATGAAGAACACCACGCCCGAAAATATCAGAAAGGGCTTTGAAATGGCGAAGGCCTATGCCGATCGGTATAACGACGTGCCCCTTGTTACGGTGAATTCCTGGAACGAATGGACCGAAATGAGCTATCTCGAGCCCGACGACGTCAACGGTTACGGCTATCTTGAAGCGATCCGCGACGTATTCTTAAAAGGAGAATAACGAATGAGCATTTCTTTTAACGAAAGGAAATACCTTTGCAATCAGCATCTTCTGGGCGAAAACCGACTGCCCGCGCGCACGCAGCTCCTTCCCGCGCAGGAACGCGGCGTAACGTATCAAAACCCCGAAGCGTCCGACCGGGTCCGGTTCCTTTCGGGCGATTGGAAGTTTTATTATTCCGAAGGAGTGATCCCCGCGGGGTTTGAACAGCCCGGCTTCGACGACGGCGGCTGGGATATCCTGCCCGTGCCCTCCATGTGGCAGTTCCACGGCTACGGTACCTGTTATTATCCGAACGTGCGCTACTGCTTCCCGTACGATCCGCCGTATATCCATAAAAAGAACCCCGTCGGTCTGTACCGCAGGACCTTCGATTTTTCACCCGAAGAAAAGGGGAGAAGCATCCTGCGCTTCCTCGGCGTCGACAACGCGTTTTTCGTTTGGGTCAACGGGCAGTACGCGGGCTTCTCAAAGGGCAGCCGCATCCCGGCGGAGTTTGACGTAACGCCCTATCTGCGGGAAGGCGAGAACCTTCTGGCTGTAAAGGTGTATACCTATTCGGACGCATCCTACCTCGAGAATCAGGATATGCTGACGGGAAGCGGTATCTTCCGTGACGTGATGCTGGTAACCACCGGCGCAAACTCGCTCTGGGACTATACGCTGCTGCCCGACCGCGCCGGTTTTACCGTAAAGTATACCTGCTTTACAAACGGTTCGCCCGCTCAGATCCGTTTTACCCTGTGCGATGCCGATCGGAACGAATGCGCATGTGTCGAACAGCCTCTGGCAGCGTTCGGGGAAGTCTTCCTTCCGCTGACGGACGCGGTGGAATGGAACGCCGAAGCGCCGTATCTGTATACGGTGTATATTGAGATCGTTGAAAACGGCGCGATCACCGAAACGCACACCAAAAGGGCCGGTATCGCGAAATCTTCCGTCGACGGGTATTATCTGAAGCTGAACGGGAAGCCAATCACGCTGAAGGGCGTGAACCGCCACGAGAACAACTGCTTTACCGGGCGGGCGATCACCGCGGCGCAGATCGAAGCGGAGCTGAGAGATATCAAAGCCTGCAATCTCAACGCGATCCGCACCTCCCACTATACCAACCATCCGCTGTTCTATGAGCTGTGTTCACAGCTCGGCATATACGTGATGGACGAGGCGGACTGCGAGAGCCACGGCGCCGAGACCTCCGGCGATCAGGGCGCGCTCAATAAAGATCCGGAATGGTTCGACGCGTTCTTTGACCGTACGTCAAGAATGTATCTGAACGATAAAAACGAGACCTGCGTCAATCTCTGGTCGCTCGGCAACGAGTGCGGCATGGGCGACAACAACACCCGCTGCGCCGACTGGCTCCTGCTGCAGGACGTAAAGAAACCCGTGAAGGACATGAGCGAATGCCACGCCGACGCGCCCGAGCAGTTCGTACTCTCCGGCTATATGCCGATGCAGACGTTATATGATTCCTCGCCCGCGGACGGCCATCCGCTGATATTGGTGGAATACGGCCACGCCATGGGCAATTCGCCCGGCGGGCTGGAGGATATCTGGAACTGGATCTATGAAAACGACCATTGCTGCGGCGGCTACGTGTGGGAATTCAAGAGCCACGGCTTTTATGTTAAAGGCAAAAACGGCAGGCCGCGCTACCTGTACGGCGGCGATTTCCCCGATCTTTACCACTGGTCGAACTTTTCACTGGACGGCTACCACACCTCAAACGGTACGCCGAAGCCCTCTTGGGCGGAACTGCGTGAGGTTTCCGCACCGGCGCACGTGATCTGGAAAGAGAACGGCGTTACCGTAAAGAACACCCGCGATTTTCTTCGCTTTGAAAACGCGGTCATGCGCTGGCGCGTATGCGCGGACGGCGTTCCGGTACGTTCCGGCAGCGTTTCTCTTGACGGGCTCGCCGCGCGTGAATGCAGATTTGTTCCGCTGCCGCTCGATACGAAAGGCCTGACAGGGCTGATCACCGCGGACTGTGAATTCTTTGAGAATGAAAAGCCCATTGGCCGTAAGCAGAAGATCCTTGCCGATATCGTAAAAAGTACGCCCGCGCCGGTACCGTTTGCTCATTCGGTAACGGAAGAAGACGCATTCGTTTGCGTGAAGGGCGAAGATTTTTCGATCGGGATCACGAGCGGCCTTTTATCAGAAATCGAAAAAAACGGCAAGGCTTTGCTGGATGCGCCGATGCGGCTGAACTGCTGGCGCGCGCCCACGGATAACGACGGCATCATCGGCTTCGAGCCGCGTCTTGCAGGGGAGTGGGAGCGGTATCTCGTCCACAGCATGCGTTTCGGCTGCTATACGGTGGATGTAACGGATACGCCTGAAGCCGTCACGGTGACGGCAAAGGGCAAATTCCTGCCGGAAAGCCACTGGGGGGGGTTTGAAACGGAGCTTGTCTACCGCATCCTTTCCGGCGGCGCGGTGGAGATCGCCGTGCATATGGTTCCTTACGGCAATGATCGCCCGAACGTTCTGCCGCGCGTCGGCGTATGCTTTGAGCTGGACGGCGCATACGGGCATTGCCGCTGGCTGGGACGCGGCCCCGGCGAAAACTACCCGGACTGCAAGGCGAACGCCCCCGTAGGCCTTTATGAAGCCGATGTGAGTGAAATGCGTTTTGAGTACGACGTGCCGCAGGAATCCGGCAACCACGGCGACTGCCGCTTCGTTACGGTGTCCGGCCCGGATCGCTCTCTGACCGTAAACGGAAAATTCTCTTTCAGCTTCCATAACGTAACGCTCGAAGACCTTACAAAAGCCCGCCATTTCGACGAGCTTGAAGAGAGCGAACGCCGGTACCTCTATATCGACCATCTGCACCGCGGCCTCGGCTCCAACTCCTGCGGCCCCCAGCCGGAAGCGCAGTATGAGCTGCCGGTATCGGAATACCGCTGGGGGTTCGGTATCGAACCGTAAGAACAGCGTTCAAATTACAGTTTGTCGGGCGGTGCGCGCCAATGAAAAATTAACAATTAACAATTGATGAAGGGTGCGGATCGCCGGTGGCGATCTCTGTGGCGTATGCCACAGAAGCACCGACCGAACCGACAGGTGAGAATCCGCCCTTACCCGATTATAATCCATCGGTTTATATAGGTGTT
>JAFRSZ010000314.1 GCA_017439205.1 Clostridia bacterium | reverse complement strand
GGCCTCCGGGGGAGGCCTCTGCCGCAAGGCAGAAGCGCTTGACCGAACCGGCAGGCGAGACCGAGACGCCGCCCCCTACGGGAGGGTATCCTAAACCGCGCGACAAACTGCAATTTGACGTGCCGTTTTCCTCTCAATTGACAAAACCCATGAAATACGATATGATAAATGTATTATAATAAGTGGAAGGGGTTTCAGATGGCAGAGCTGATCCGAAAAGGGCTTGACGCGGTAAACGACGTAAAAACCTACTGGCGGCAGCCGCGGCCGGGGGAGTACGTGCCTTACCGCGAGGTCGTAATGCTCAGCGTCGGCTGGATGGCTTTGCTGATGTCCATTCAGTGGGCCATCGGCTTCGGCGTCGGCAACCAGTTCACCGGCATGACGCTCGGTATGAACAACCGCGAGCTGGTCGTAATGGGGTACGTCTGCACCGCCATCGGTTACATCCTTATGCCTCTCAACGCATGGATCGTGGATAACCTGCGCTCGAGGGACGGCAAATACCGCGTTTACATTAAGCTTGCCGTACCCTCCATGCTGCTCACGCTGCTGTCGCTGTGGCTGCCTTACGAACAGGTGAAGGGGATCGGCGCGTTCGGGCGTTACGCCATGATCGCAATGCTGTTTTTGATGGGGCAGGTGCAGGGTTACGTACAGGGCTGGGTGAACACCGGCATTACCAATATGGTGCACGTGATTACGCCCAACACGCAGGAGCGCACCAAGATCATGGCGATCACCTCCATCATCTATTCCGCCGGGTATACGATCAACAACGTGTATTACCCCGTTATGGTGGACCTGCTCTGCGAAAACGGCGATAAATACAATATGCGGTATTTTCGCGGCGCGTATACGCCGATGGCGCTGCTCATGCCGCTGGTACTGGTGGCGTATTTCGGCACGCACGAGCGTCTGGTCCTTCCCAAAAGCCGAATCACAAAGATGAGCTTCACCGGCTCGCTGCGCGCGGTGGCGGGCAACAAGATCTTCTGGATCAAATGCGCCGACGGCTGGAACGATTTTTTAGAGGGCGCCAAGGGCAACGTGTGGGATTGGATGGTATACCGCGCGCATATCATGAAATCCTCTACCTACGGTATCCTGAATACCATATCATACAACGCGATGTTCTGGGGAATGCTGTTCTCTCCCTGGTTTATCAAAAAGTTCGGGAAAAAGAAAATCAAGATCTTCAAGAACACCGCGCAGATCTTTCTGATCGCCTCGTATTTTCTGTTCTACAAGACCTCTTTTGCCGCCGTTGGGCTGTTTATCGTGAACACGCTGGACCGCTTCGTGGATACCGGCAACGTGATCGACGCCGCCATCGAGGCGGATATGCGCGATAACCAACAGTATCTGATCGGCGAACGCATCGACGGCGCGTTCGGCTTCGTTTCCACCTATGCGGGCGGCGTGATCGGCGCGGTAACGGGGCTGTTCCTGCCGTGGGTGTATAAGAAAAAGGGCTACGACGGCACTGATCACTCCGTGTTGGACCTGTATAAAAACTACGATGAATCCAAGCCCCGGTCGCAGCAGACGTTAAACGAAAACTCCGTGCTTTATTCTCTTATGGATACGCTGCTCGGTATATCGGTATTCGGCGCGGCAGTGGACGTGCTGCCGTGGTTCGCCTACGACATCACCGAAACGGGGCAGAAGGGCATGCTGCGCGTGATCCGCATCCGCACGCTGGTGGAGGATAAAAACGTGAACGCGGAGGGGAAAGAGGATTCCGCCTATATCGAGGGCTGCGAAGCCGTTCTCAAAGCG
>JAFRSZ010000313.1 GCA_017439205.1 Clostridia bacterium | reverse complement strand
TGCCGAAATCGTCGATCGCGGTCACGGGTTTTCCGTCGATCTCGTCGGGAATCGTGATTTCGGTCACCACGGTCTTGTCGGTATACCCGGTGACGTGTATTTCGCCGTCTTTTTCCGTATATTTTACGTCGGGCTCGCTGTTGAACAGCGCGCAGCCCGTAAGCGTGGAAACCAGAAGCAGCATCACGAGCAATGCGGTGAATATCCGTTTCATTCCGCGGGCACCTCCTTTGCGGCAGCTTCCCGGGCTGCGATCTCAGCCACGTAAAAGTCGTGCTTTTCCCGGGTAAGATCGTACCAGAAGAACGGGATCGTGCACAGGATCAGGCCCACGATGCCGAGATAAACGTAGATGCGCATCGCGCGGCCGAATATGAAGGAATCGAACAGCACGTCCCAGTCGGAAGTGAAGCCCACCATCTTCAGAAGCGCCGGCGCCACGAAGCCCAGCGCCGTGCTCACGGGCGTAGTGAACCAGCCGAAAATGTTGATCATGTTGTCCGCGCGTTCGCCGGTCTTCCACTGGTGGTAATCGAGGATATCGGCGTTCAGACCGTCCGTCAGGCCGCCGCAGCCGGCTGAGATGCCCGAGCGCAGGAAGATGAAGAACAGCAATATCCACACGGAATTGTCAAAGTGCAGGCCCAGCAGGTAACCTGCCGTGATCAGCGCCCATACGGCGCGCATCCATATGATGATCGTGCGTTTCTCAAACCGCTTGATCAAAAACGGGATCGCGATATTGCCGAGCGACGACGTGATGCCCGCGATGCTGGCGATGCCCACGATCCATTCGATGCGCAGCGAGTAGATCAGCGTATAGTTGATCACGCCGTCCGCGATGGCGTTCCAGAGGCCCAGCACGCCCGCGATGTTCACGATCCAGAAATACTTGTTCCTCAGCAGGCTTTTTGCGCTCTTGCCGAACTCCACCTTGGGCGTTGTTTCGCGGTTGGAGGCGACGCGTTCCTTTACGCCGATCATAAAGAACGCCATGCCGAAGCTGAACACCGAGAGGATCGGTACGAACAGCTGGTACGATTTTACGCTCAGGTAGCCGCCGGTGCTCGCGATCATAATGGGGAATACAATACGGAACACCGAGCGCAGG
This sequence comes from Clostridia bacterium, assembly GCA_017439205.1. Classification (GTDB taxonomy): domain Bacteria; phylum Bacillota; class Clostridia; order Oscillospirales; family Acutalibacteraceae; genus RUG806. Next base: position 5,808 of record JAFRSZ010000313.1, on the reverse strand, counting down.
CCGCCCAAGAAGATCGCGCCGAAGGAATAGTATTTCTGCCGTTCCACGCTGTTGGGCGTGAGCAGCGCCACGATGGCCTTGGGGTTGTCGTAATACAGGGCCGAGAAGCGCGAACGCAGCGTAAACAGGAAATGCAGCACCACCAGCTTCGTGGTATAGGGCAGCGTGGTGGGCACGAACGGGATGAGGCAGGTGATGACGGCGATCGGAATGCCGTAGGTGACCAGAAACGGTTTGTATCTGCCGTATTTCGTACAGAATTTGTAGCGGAGGAACCAGTTCACAGGTCCGCCGATACCGGTGATCACCAGAATATTGCCCACGAGCTGCGGCAGGCCCTTGATGATCACTTCAAACGGCGCCGACGGGATGAAATAGCATACCACGCCCGCCCCGAGGCATACGGCGTAAGCGATGATCGCCCTGCGGGTCTTCTCTTTCGAAAGGTGCCCCAGGTTCTCGAAGATCGTCATCGAGATCGATTCAACGTACAGCGTGAGATACTTTACGGCAAGAGAGATAAACGTAATGATGGTAAAATCCATCATTTTGATCTCAAAGATGGAGCCGCAGAGATAGGTCGCCGTAAACGCCACGGTATCGTTGCAGATAAAGGTGAAACCGCACACGCCCATGATGCCGAGACAGTAGAACAGGAACTCTTTGATGCTGGTATACTCCCCGGGTTTGGGCACGTTCCAGTTTTCCTTCAGCCCCACGATCAGGTCGGTCAGTTTTTCGCCCAGCGGCTTTTTCGCCGCGCCGTCAGACATGGTCATTCCTCCCTTCCATTTCCAAACAAAAAAGCTTATTGTGAGCGGTATTCATATTTCACAATAAGCTTTGGTCTTATATAATGCAAGATCCCCTTGAAGCGGGATCAGTCTTTCTGACCTACGTATTCTTCCAGCGAAACGTTGTAGTCGCGCATATATTTGGAGGCGTCAACGCCCACGTATCTCCAGTGCCAGGGGCAGGCTTTGAAATGGGTAAAACTCTCTTTGTCTGCCGTGTAGCGCTCAATAAAGCCGTATTCCGCGGCGTGGGCGCGCAGCCATGCGTAAGTTTCGGTGGCGGTGAAATCGTCGTCGGTGTGGGCGAAATCCACGCTGAGACCGTAGTTGGCTTCACTGCAGCCGGGGGGCAGCACGGTATAGGCCGCTTTCACCTGCGCCTCATCCGCGCTCATACCCTGCGAGGTGTAGTATTCAACCTCTTTCTGGAACATGCGCTCCTGCGTGTCCACGTGGATGTAACCGGCGTCAACAGATAAGGTGATGCCGTCTTGGGCCGCGGCCTGCGCCATTTCGCGGTAATGCTCCACAACGTCCTCATGCAGGCGGATCTCGCTTTCCTCGCTGATCCGTTCCACTCTGGGCTCGTAAGAATCGGTCATTTTATGGTAGATGTTCAGCAGTACAAGGCACCATCTGTCGCCCGAGGGCATGCTTTCGATCTCGGGATCTGGCAGCTTCGTAAGAGCGGCGGTCTCGTTCCCGCCTTCGTTCCCGTCCGTGTTCTGTTCGTCTTCGGAACCGCCCTTCTGGGTGTCGGCGGGATCGGTGCTGCGGCCGGGATCGGAAGCGTCGGCGTCCGCGGCCGTGTTCGACGGCAGATAGGTCGCGCGCAGCTTTTTGATCTTTGCGTTTCTTGTGATCGCAAAGGACAAAACGAAAGCAAGCACCAGCGCCAGGCCGGCTATGATCAGAGGCAGATATTTCTTCATTCGCGAATACGTCCTTCCGGGTTGATTCTTATTTATCATAAACTTTTTTTTCGCGGTTGTCAAGGCTTCGAAAAAACGATTGACATTCAAAACCGGAAAATATATAATGAAGCATGCCGATTTAATTTTATTTTCAATATTAGATACTACTATAATAACAGATATTTTGTACGGAAAGGCGGTGAAAGAATGGGGGCGTTGCTTTGCGGCGTGGAAGCGCTCGGGCGTACGGTCCGGAGGGCGGTCGCGGCGGTGTTTTCGGCGCTGTTCAAAGTGATCCGGTTCCCGTTCGTGCTGTTGTTCCGTCTGGCGGTCGCCGTGAAAAAGACCGCCGTAGCCAGCTTCCGCCGCGTGGCGGGGGACGAAGCGTTTTTTACCGGCCGTTTCGTACACGCGCTGAAGGGCATCTTCTACGCGATGGGCAAAGAGCCCCGCTCCGTGCCCGGCGTCATCCGCTATTATGCGCGCCGTTCCGCCGCCCGTTACGGAGGCGTCGCCCGGTATCTGCTGCTGCTGGCGGTTCCCGCCGCTGCGGGCGTGGTCTTTTTTATCACGCTGGGGCATTTCTCTTCTCTCACGCCCGCCTACCGGCTCACTTCCGGCGACGCCGTGATCGGCTACGTGGACGCGGAGCGCACCTATCTTTCCGCGCGGCAGCAGGCGTCCGCGCTGCTGCATTTCGGGGAAGGGGAGACGACCGGCGTTTTGCCAGAGGTCACGCTCTCTCCGGAGCTGGTCAGGGCCAACCGTTTTTCAAATGAAGATGAAATATGTGAAAAGCTGCTGTCGCTCAGCACCGCCTCGCTCACCCGGGCGTGCGGCGTATACGTCGACGGCGAATTTTTCTGCCTCGTAAAGAGCGAATCCGAGGCCCGCGCCGTGTTTGACGAGGCGCTTTCGGCGCTTTCCGGCAATGCGGACGGCGTGAGCTCCTTTGTGGAGCAGATCTCCTTCCGGCAGGGCACGTATCCGGACGATCCCGCCCTGTTTGCCGACGCAGCAGCGCTGCGCGCGAAGCTGATGCCGACGGAAGCGGACCGCTATTATACCGTACCCGAAGAAATGTATCCCGCCGTGGCTGCGGAGGCCAACGGCCTTTCGCTGACCGAACTGGCGGCGCTGAACCCGCAGACCGAACTGGACGTCGAAACGCTTTTGCCTGCAGGCGTTTCGCTGCGCGTATGGCGCGCGCCGTCGCCCCTCACCGTGAAAACCGTGGCCGCGGAGGTGACGGAAGAGATCCGCGATTACGAAACCGTAGAAATCAGATCCGATTCGCTGTACGTGGGCACCGAGCGCGTGGTGGTGCAGGGGCAGACAGGCGCCGACCGCATCACGAACCTTGTGACCTATATCGGCGGTGACAGGATCCAGTCCCGCGAGATCTCCCGGACGAGCATCAGAGAGCCCGTTGCTGAAATGAAGCAGGTGGGCACCCGGGCGCTCGATTCCTCGTATGTTGTGGCAAAGTCTTTCGGCGGGCTGCTGCTCTGGCCGGTGCCGGACGCGGACCGCATCAATTCAGACTACGCCTGGCGCTGGGGCAAGCTGCACGCCGCGCTGGATATCGGCTCCTCCGTGGGCACCAGCCTCGGCAAGACCGTGGTTGCCGCGGCAAGCGGCACCGTGGTGATCTCGGGCGTGCATTCCAGCTACGGCTACTATATCAAGATCGACCACGGCAACGGTATGGAGACCCTGTACGCTCACTGCCTTGAAGGGTCGCTGATGGTGAACGTGGGCGACAAGGTGGTTGCCGGGCAGCCCATCTCGCTGGTGGGGCAGACCGGCTACGCGACCGGCCCGCACCTGCATTTTGAGGTGATCATCGACGGCAACCGTGTGGACCCCAAACCCTATCTCGGCATATCCTGAACGAACGCGGAAAGAGAGAAAACGATGTCGTACTACGATTATTTGACCGAACCGGAGGAGCAGCTCCCGCAGGAGCCGCAGCCCGCGCCGGAACAGAAACACAGCCCGCTGAATGTTTTCATCGGGATCGTCGTGATATTGCTGGCGTGCTTCGGCGTGTATCAGTTGGCCGTGATGGGCGTCGACCTCGCGCGGTCGAAGAAAAACGACGCCGACGCGGCGCAGACCGCCGATTATTACAGCTACGTGATCCCCGTGGCCGCCATCAACATGGTGCCTTTTGAGGACGTTGCCGCGGCCGATATGAACGAGATGGTGGAGCTTTCGGTATGGTCGGTGCTCAATTCCGCGCTGGATTCCACCCAGTATCAGTATTCCGGCGATTACCTGCTGCTGCCGGAGGGGCAGGTGACCGCGGCGTTCGTGCATTTCTTCGGCATGGGGCGCGCCATCGTACACGCAACGGTATCCGGTTACGGCTATGAGTTCACCTACGACGCGGCGGCCCACGTTTATAAGATCCCGCTCACCACGATCACCCCGGTGTACGCGCCCACGATCACCGATACCGAGACCAAGGGCGACAGCGTCGTGCTCACGGTGGGGTACCTGAATACCGGCCTTTACACGCAAAACAGCCGCACGGGCGAGCTTTCGCTGCCGGAGCCCGACCGCTATGTGAAGGTGACGCTGCGCACCGCTTCCACCGGCACCTATATCAGCTCCGTGCGCGCCCTCGGTCTGCCCGAGACCGCCGTGCCCGCGCAGCAGCCAACCGCGGCGTCCGCCGTGCCTTCCACCGAAGAAGCCTCTTCGGAAGACGCGTCCGGCGAAGGGGAGTCCTCTTCCGGCGACGAGACCGAAGCCGAAACCTCCGAAAACGAAGCGGACGAAGAGACCGAAGAAGCGGACGACGAAGGATGATATGCGCCGTACGGCGCCGAAAAAACGAAAAGTAGCGGATTTTTCTATTGACATCCGATACGGTTTTATTTATGATATAATTAAGATACTATGCTTTGCATGGCGGAGGTATACTATGAAAAAATCAAGAATCATACTGCTTGCAGTGAGTTTGCTGCTTGTATTCGCGCTTACGGCCTGCGGTACCGTAAGGATCGAGATCCCGTACGACAACGTTTCGGGATTGTTCGGCGGCGGCGACGCTGTGCCTGCCGGTTCCGATCAGACCGCGGCGACCGATCCCACGGTCGCGCCCATCGAAACCCTGCAGCCCTCTGACGCTTCCACGGCTCCGGCGGAAAGCACCACCGCTTCCACCGGCGAGTCCACCACTGCAGGCGGCGGCGAAACCACCACCGCCGTGCCCGCGTCCACCGCGCCGGCGTCCTCCGGCGCTCCCTCCACAAAGGAAGAGATCATCAACCTGTACGTTACCGGTTACAACAAGATCGCTTCCGACGCCAAGAGCGTGGTGCGCACCTACGATTATACCTACCAGTATAACGATATCCTTGAGATCAACAACAACGCCACGCTTGAAAAGCTTGCCGGCACGCTGATGAACCAGTTCATGAAAGAGAACACCGAAGAGGTGCCCGGGGACGCGGCCTCCCTGCCGCCGGTCGGCGTCACGCAGCTTTCCATTTCTCCCTCGCAGGTCAGCAAGGCCACCTGCGAAGACAAGGGCGATTATTATGAGGTAACGCTGTATTCCACCGGCAGCGACGACAACTGGGAGATCGATTCGCAGGCGGGGCAGGGCTCCGCGGGCGTGATCGGGCCGCTGCTCCGCACCGAAGACGTTTCCGGCGCGGCAGGCTCCTTCATCAAATTTGAAGGCCTGCACACCTGGTATTCCACGGCGCACGTTACCGCCAAGATCGACAAGGCCACCGGCCACATCACCGATTTCGATTTCAAAACGCCCTGCGTGCTGCATTTCGATTCCGTGACCGCCGCCGTTGTGGTAAAGGTTTCCAACTGCAACCTCGGTATGGAATTCCACCAGATCTGGAAGGTCACCTATTAATTCTCACATGATCCGTATTTCCGCCGCTCCGAAATCCCCGGAGCGGCGGTTTTGCATAGTTCTCGGATCACTTCAAATTGCAGTTTATCGCGCGGTTTGAACCACCTCACCGTAGGGGGCGGCGTCTCGACGCCCCGCCAAGTATATTGTTTGAAACCGTTATTTACAAAGCGAATTACCAACATATTCGTATGTAATTAACATATGTTAAATT
>JAFRSZ010000312.1 GCA_017439205.1 Clostridia bacterium | reverse complement strand
GCGACGGCGTCGTGACCGCATCCGACGCCAGAAACATCCTGCGTATGGCCGTAGGCCTGCCCGCAGACAAATCGTGAGGGGCTCCGATCATTTCGAGTTTCCGAACAGAAAAACAAAAAGCAGGGATCGCTCCCTGCTTTTCTTGTGCGGTTTTACTTACTTGTTAAACAGCCCTTTGAACAGGTCCGCAATCTTCTCAAAGATCGTCTTTAAGAGCTTGATGATCAGGTTGAACGGGCGCTTCGCCAGCTCCTCCACGTCATTGTTGCCGTATACGCGGTGCGCGGTGTAGCCCTCGGTGACCGAATAGCTGAGGCTGTAGGTCTGCGCCGAGATCGTGCCGTCGCCGTTCTTCACGCCGATGGTCAGATTCGTTGCGCCGGGCAGCGAGTAGGGAATGGAGATCACGAAGCCGTCCATCGTGTAATTGCTCACGGGAACGCCGTTCACCAGAACGTAATCCACCTTGTCGAAGCGGCCGAGGTCTACCTTGATGTTCTTGGATTCATCCACGGGCGGCAGCTCGGCGAGGATCTGGCGCACGATGTAGTCGTAACCCTTCTGGGTGGGATGCGTGCCGGTGAAGGTGTTGTCTTTGAAATCGCCCAGCAGCGACCAGTCGTTCTCGGTGGCCTGCGTCTCGGTGCTGGAGATGTCGGCGTATCTCACGTTGTACTTTTTCGCCCACTGGCGGTAAAGCACGTTCATGGATTCGGTGATGGTGCCGATGATGTTGCCGATGGGGGCCACAAGGTCGTCGGTGATGGTGAGCTGGTTCACAAGGTTGAACGCGCCCACGATCACGATGTCGGCGTCGGGATTCAGCTCGATGATCCGTTCAAGCAGCAGCGGATACTGCGCCTTGAAGTACTCGAAGCCGTTTTTGATCTCGCCGATGGCGGTTTCCACGAGCGCCTTGATCGCGTCCACGCTGCTCAGGTCGAACTGCATGCCGTCCGCCAGCATACCGCCGTTGGAAACGATGCGGTACGCGCGGTAGAACACGTCGCACATGCCGAGCTGCACGGTGATCAGATCCGCGTTTTTGATCAGCTCGATCACGTTGCCGCATTTGCCCACGGCGCCTCTGGAGGCGGCGACGTCTGCAACGGTATCGCCGCTGCGCACGCCGGCAAAGGAACCTTCATAGCCGAAGTATTCGAGCATGTCTTTGTAGTAGGCGTAGTTGAGTTTCGTGTCGGTGAAGCCGTCGTCCACGCCCAGCAGGTCCAGCGTTACCGCCGTGGTCATGCCGGGGTAGGTGAAGGGCCAGTAGGTGGCGCTCCGGTCGGTCATATCCATCGGGGCGACGCAGCCCACGGCCTCGGCGATCTGGTAAGGCACGCAGCCCTGCACGTTGCGCAGATCGTATTCGCCGTACTGGCCTTCGCCGTTCGGCAGGTATTCGCCGTTGCGGCCGATATAGAAGCCCTCGGCGCCGCACCCGCGGGAGATCGAATCGCCGATCGCGAGGTAGCCGCCCTCTTTGCCGTACTGCCGCACGGTCTCTTTGGTGGCTGCGCCGGCGGTCAGGGCAAGGCACGAGAGCGCCATAACCAGAGCGAGGGTGAGTGAAAGAATCTTTTTCAGACGGTTTCTCATAATGATCCTCCTGTATCTTCTGTTGGCTTGATTATTTATCTTCGATCCTTTGCAGGAAGAAGTTCTTCTTTTCTTCGGTATCAAGCGTATGCACGGGCTTGATCTGCGCGGCGGAGGCGCCTCTTTCCACGCACAGCTTCGCCCACGCGTCGTGGGTGCCGGGGATCTGCTTTTTCACGACCAGCCGGCTGATAAAGGATTTTGACCGCTGGCTGGGATAGCGCTTGTTGCACCTGCCGATATAATCCTCGATCTCGTCGATGCAGGCGTCCCAGTCGAGGTCGGCGTCGCTCTCCACAACCAGCGCGTAGCGGTTGGGCATCACGCTGTCGTCCTGATAGAAGAGCCAGTGGTCCACGGTGACGCCGTGGGCCTTTTCGAGCATTTCCACGGTGTTGCGGGCGTCCTCTTCGCTGAATTTCTCGCCCGCGATGTTAAAGAGCTGCCCCTTGCGGAACACGAACGAAATGAGCGGGCACTTGCCGCGGAAGCCCTTGACCTCGATCACGTCCTTCAGGTGGTAGCGGTAAAGCCCCGCCTGCGTGGTGATCAGGATCTCGTATTTCTCTCCGGCCTTGAGCTGATCCAGCGTAAGGGTGTTGTTTACGTCGCTGCCCATTTCGTCGAAGGGGATGAACTCGTAGAAGCAGCTGTCGGTGAGCAGCTGCATATCGGTGGTCTCCAGCGCGGGGCAGGCCGCCACCAGCCCTTCGGAAGCGCCGTAGATCGAGAAATCGAACGGGATGCCCTTTGCGAAGCTGCGCACGTAGTCCGCGGCGGGCTTGAAGGAGGCGTTGCCGATGCCGCAGATCACGGTCATATGCGGCCACAGGCGTTTGAAAAGCGTTTCGTCGAAGCCCTGCTCAAACTGCTTTCTGAGGTATTTCGCGCGCTCCGGCATGGGCCTGATCAGCGCGGTCAGCTCTTTGCGGAGCTCCGGCTTGATCTGGATGGATTCGCTGATCTTTCCCGTTTCGATGTCGTCCACAATGGTGCGCCAGTTTTCTTTCAGATAGGCCATCTGGCTTACGTTGATGCTCAAAAACACCGAGAAGATGAAGGTAGCGTCTTCGTCCGCCAGCGCGAAACGGTAGATGTTGTAGATGTAATCGCCGTCGTTCACGTCGAACAGCGCCTTGCCCGGTATCGTGAGGATAAACGGGTAAAACATGCCGTATTGCTCCGCGCCGATCTCTGCGATGTTGCTGCATAATAGGCCGCTGGGCAGCCGTTCGTTGGTGGCGGGGGAGAGGAACACGCCTCTGCCCGGGGCGTAGCTCCCGCCCTGTTTTTTGAGCTCCGCCGCGCCCAGCGCGAGCGCCCGGGTCCAGGTGTATTTCACGTAGGCCTGCAGGCTTGCCTTGGTGGCGGGGATATACTTCGGCACGCCGCTGGAGCCGGAGGTGCGCGAGTACCCCAGCACCTTTGCCGCGGTGAGCAGGTTCTCTTCGCCGTTCTTCATCCGTTCGATGTAGGGGGCGTAATCCTCGTAACCGGCGGGCGGCACGTTCTTTTTGAAATCCTCTACGGTTCTGATTTCATCGAAATGATGGGCCTTGCCGAATTCGGTATCGCGGTTGTCGCGCAGTATCTTCATCAGCAGCGCTCTGTTTTCTTCCATCGGCGCTTTCGCGGAGGCTTCAAGGTGCCGGAGGCTTTTATTCCCCTTCATCACCATGATGCGCATCGCGGCGCCGGTAAGTGCTTTCTTTGCCATGGCTTTTTGTCCTATATATCACAAAAATTGCGGCGGCGGGCCTTCCCGCCCCACAGTGCTATTTTAGCACATCTGTTTTTATATTACAACTTTAAATTATCATTATTAATCGGGTCGCGATGTACGGGTCTCTCAGAACGAAAGCGACTGAAGCGTCGGCGTTGTTTCGATCAGATAATTCCTGCAATACGCGATCAGCCGCGCCTTGTAGTCTTCGTCTTCCTTCGCCTTGCGGAAGGTGCGGCGCAGCAGGCGGGCGTAGCCGATCACGGCGGCTTTCTTTTCGATCTCGCACAAGGTTGCCTCGTCCGCCTCCGGGAAATAGCTCTTCAGCGTCGCCTGCCAGAACAGGTCGGCCTGCTCGTAAGGGATGCCGAGAAAGCGTTTTACGTTGTCGCGGTCGATGCAGCTGAAACCGACGTAGGCGAGGTAGATGGCGGCGAATTCAAAGATCGGGTGCCCCATCGAGAGCGTATCCATGTCGATCAGCAGGTTTTCGCCGTTTTGCCGCATGATGTTCTTGATGTGGTAATCGCCGTGCAGCATGTTGAGCGTATCGGGGATGGCGCGCATCATATCCACCAGCTTTTCGCCGATCTCTTCGGGCAGGTGGCTGCGGCAGAATTCCGCCCAAACAACGGCCTCCGCCTTCTTATCGGGCAGCTCGCCGGGCTTCAGGATGGTGGCGTGGATGGTTTTCAGAATGTCCACGCTCTCTTTGGCGAATTCCTCGGTCTTTTCGGGCTGCTCGATCATCAGCTTCGCGAAGGATTTCGCGTTCAGCAGCTCGAACACGGAGCCGTACAGGTCGCCCACCTGCACCACGTCGTAGGGGATGGCGGTGGGCACGCCCATTACGAAGGCCTTGCGCGCCAGCTCCCGCTCGTTGTGGATCTCGGCAAGCGCGTCGTGGTTCTTATACACCTTCACGATGGTATCGGCGTCGATGCGGTAGACCTTGCCGTTCGCGCCCTCGCCGATCACCTCGCACCCCTCCACGCTGAGCCTGCGGTAGGCTCTGGCGATCTCCATCATTTCGGTAAAGCCGGTCATTTCGAAGATATCGTATACCTCGGGGGAGCAGTTTACGATCTTAATGCCGTCGTACGCCTTTTTCAGCCGCAGCACCACGCGCAGTCCGGCGCTGGAGATATATTCAAGATCCTGCGCGTCCAGCACCGGCGCGCCGGTAAAACCTTCGAGGGCGTCGGTAAGCTCCTTTTCGGCGTCGGCGGCGTTGGTGGAATCGATCCGTCCGGCAAGGCCGAGGATCCTTTTGTCGTCTTCATTTGTTACGGTCAGCGTGAACATGCGCGTTTCCTCCTCTTTTTCGGATAAAACCGATCATTTATACATTATACTTGTTTATTCTAATAAAATCAACTATAATAAAGAAAAATAATACGAGGTTGGAAAAATAATTAAAAAAACACTTGCAAAACGCGCGCCGACCTGTTATAATACACTCCTTACCCGGTTTACCGTCTGTTTTTTCAGAAAACAGTATTATAAAAACTGAATAACGGGAGGCGACGATATGTACGATAACATCTTTCCTGTAATCGACCTCGCCGCCACGGGAGAAAACATCCGCCGTCTGCGGATCTCCCGCGGTCTCTCCGTCCGCCAATTGCAAGGCTTCTTCGGTTTTGAAGAACCCCGCGCCATCTACAAATGGCAGAAGGGCGAAAGCCTGCCCACGGTGGATAACCTCTATGCCCTCGGCAAGATCCTCGACGTGCCGATGGAGCAGATACTGATACCCGTAAACAACAAAGAGCAGCAGGCTTCGGTCTGCTGCTCAAATCTTTTAAACAAAGACAGAACGGTTCCTTATCTTTTTTTTTCAAAACAGGATCCATCCTCCGGCTTCGAGAGAAAAAATGCTCGCTTGAATGCTTGAATTCTGCCTTTGTTTTGTTATAATAAAGGGGAGGTGATATAAAAAATGAAGACAGGGGACGGTTCCCTGTCCTGACAAACGAAGACAAGGAACCGTCCCCCGTCTTTATTGCAACCGATGCGCATGCTTCACAGAAATGGTATTTCTTTGAGGTGCAGGGAGCAACGGAAACGATGTACGGGGAAGCTTCTTACGACGACAGCGGAAGCCTTCTCGCACAACAGACCTCTGCAAGCGGCGGCACTACAACGTATAATTATAATGGTAACGCATATCAGTTGACAAGTAAAATAACCGATCCAAACGGCGGTTCCACGCATTATCAATATTACACGATGGGGCAGACGAAAAAGGTCATTTGCGGTTCTACGAACGTCGTGTATGCCTATTCAAACGATTGGCTCGGTACGATCACGGTTTCAAACACCATAACCTATGATTTTTCAAAAGATGCGTTCAGCAGACCGACCATGACGAAGATGAACGATCTTCTGCTCGCCCAAACTACGTATGACGCTTATGGCAGAGTCAGTTCTCATAAAGACGCCGCGAACAAAACGGACAGCTATTCGTACGACGCGCTTGACAGGATCAGCCAAATCACATATAATGGAAATACGTTAAAATACTATTACGGCTCCAACGGCAAATTAGCGCAAGCAACGGATTCCATAGCCGATACCCGCACGAAATACGTGTACGATTTTGCGGGCAGGCTGGTTTCGGAACGCACCTATACCGGCACGGCGCTGGACGTAAGCAATCTGCAAAGCGCCCTCGATTATACGTATACCAACGGTACGAACCAGCTTTCCGCGATCAAAACAAAGAGCACGCTGGGCACGAATACGCTGGGGATCACCTACGGAGATCTTACCGACGCAAAATCCGCCGGATATATCTACTCAGAATCATGGAACGGTGCGGTGGCAAAACGCTATACCTACGATGATTTCGGCAGGATTGCGTCTAACCGCACGCAAACCACAGCTACCTCGCTGAATACGATATATACGTATAAGAACCTTACCGCATGGCGCACCACGCCTTTGGTGGAATCGCTGCAAACACCGGCCGCCACCTATACGTATACCTACGATAACAACGGCAATATTCTTTCGGAAAGCGACGGCTTATATACCACCTCATATGAGTATTACGCCAATAATATGCTCAAACGGGAGAATAACCAGCGGGCAGGCTATACGCGCACCTATACCTACGTCGACGCGAACATTTCTACCGTTAAGACCTACGCCTACACCACCGGCGCTCTCGGTACGGCGTTAAGTACCAACGTTTACGCGTATGATCCGAATTGCATGGATCTGTTGACAAGCGCCCGCGGTAAGAATATCTACTATACGGGCGTGATGCCGAATACGTACGACGGCCACGCGGTCACCTGGGCGCGTTCCGGCCTGATGAGCGCGTACGATTCCGGGACGGATTCTCACAGCTATACCTACGACGTTTCCGGCAGGCGGCTGGAAAAGGAAGATAACGGCGTCACCACCGAGTTTATCTACGCGGGCGACCTGCTGTTGGGGCAGAAAACCGGAACCAACAGCCTTGTCTTCAAGTTCGATTCCAACGGCGATTATTTCGGCTTCACGTATAACGGCACGCCGTATTATTACGTAAAGAACCTGCAGGGCGACGTGGTTGCGATTGCAAACAACGCCGGAACGATTGTAGCAAGGTATTATTACGACGCGTGGGGTAAACTGCTGAGCTATACCGATACGTCCGGCGCAAATATCGCCACTGTCAACCCGATCAGATACCGCAGCTATTATTACGATACCGAAACAGGGTTTTACTTCCTGCAATCAAGATACTACGATCCGGAGATAGGGAGGTTTATCAGTCCGGATGATCCGGACACGCTTGGAGCATCTCCAAACGATGTTACTGACAAAAATCTGTTTGCATATTGTGATAATAATCCTGTATCAAGAGTAGATACAGGCGGTGAGTTCTGGAATACTTGTATAGGTGCAATAGCGGGAGCGATCACCGGAGGTATCTTTGCTGCAATAGAGGGTGACAATGTTTGGGCTGGAATTGGCATTGGCTTTGCCACAGGTGCAATTGCCGGGTTTGGTATTGATCTTGCGCTCGCAACCGGGGGCATTGGCGCAATTGCTATTGCGGGTGCATTTGGAGCATTAGCAAGCGGAGGAAATACAGCTTTGAATGATACTGCAAATAAACGCGACATTAATTGGGGACAAGCTCTTGGTGATGCAGTAATCGGAGGTGCATTCAATGTTCTTTCTCTCGGTCTTGCAGGTGGTCCCGGCAAAAAGACTGGCGGGAAAATCATTACAAAAATGATTGAAAACGCAAAAAAAGAACTTTTCAGCAATACAACACGAAAAGTAGCGGGAGTGGTGGTCAGCAAATCAGCTTCCGGCGTAAGGAAAAACATCATTAAGAACATCGTCTTCGCTACTTCAAACAGTACTATTATCAATAATGGATCGTGGTTTATATCAAAAATCATCAGAGGGGCAACGAGATGAAAAAGGTAGTAATTATTGCAGATCGCTTTCTTTTCTTTGGGTACTTTGTCTCAAATGGTATCTTTTTTGCTTTTTGTGCATTCTTGCATTTGATCCAATATTTTATTGAACGACCAGTTTTCGCAACTGAAAAAGACCGAATTATGACACTTCTGTTGTTTGATTCTCTTTTCCTCTTTCTTTTAGTTACAGAAGCAGTAATCACTCCGAGATGGTGCCGTTGGTTTACTTTTAAGAAAACTGAAATCGAGTGTAATACACTGTTCAGAAAGAAAGAAGTTATACCATATGATAACTGCTATATAAGCTATGCAAGTTATTTCCACGGTACCCCATCGGGTCTCGGAAGTATGCGGTATTATATCGTTTTCTCTTCCCGAAAGCTATCAAGGTACGAGCAGGACAATATCAACCAGGCAAGTCCGAAAGGAATTTACAAAATATCTTACTCAAAAAAGACAATCAACAAATTAAAATCCGTTCTTCCTGCAAAACTGTTTTCACAGGTTGAAGTAATCTCAAAGATTATTGAACGGCAGCGACATTGATTTGT
>JAFRSZ010000311.1 GCA_017439205.1 Clostridia bacterium | reverse complement strand
TCTTTGTGTCTGCAAAGAGCGAGAGCGTAACGGTAAACCTCGGCAAAATACGCGCGGTACAGCTCTTCAAACGGCGGCATCCCGTACGTCCCCCTCGCGTGTTGCCGCAAGAATACCGGTGAGCCCGCCCGCAAAGGCGGGCAGCAGCGCGAATACCAGCTCAAACGGCGCTAAATACCTTACGGTCATATAATAGCTTGCTATGACGAGCCCGGAAGCCGCCGCCATGCAAATGAATACCAAAGCCGTGCGAAGAAGCCCGCGGGCGGCAAAGCACACCTGAAACGCGGCCCCGTAAAACAGCATCGGGAACAGCAGCGTCATCAGCACCAGCAGAGAGATCGAATCCAGAACGTCCGCGCAGATCAGCGCGATCAGTACGGGGCACGATACGGCGATCACGGCGAGAACGATCCAATGCCGTTTGCGAAAACGGGCGAACGCGCCCCTCTGCAGCGATCTGTGAATGCCGCGGCCCCAGAACCAACCGGCCGCCAGCAGCGCCAGCCCCAGCGGGACCGAGAACTGCCACCAGCGGCAGAAGAACACCAGCGGCACGGTGAGAAGCGCGGGCAGCAGGCCCCACTTCTTTTTGCCGGAAAGCCCCGCCAGCGTGCTGACGCAGAACAGCATGAACGGGATCAGGAACAGAAAGACGGAGATATACAGGGATTCAACTTCGTTTTGGTACAGCAGCGTTGCGGCCAATATCAGCCCGACGCCGATCGCCAGCAGCAGCCCGCCCGCGGCGAGCAGGTTTCTTTCGAGGATACCGCGTTTTACCTTTTTCAGCGCGCCCGCGCCGGTATCGTCCGCGGCGACCGGGGAAGGGACGTCGGTTTTTAAGAGCCGCAGCTTTTCGCTGCAGTTTTCGCACTCCGCGATGTGCGCCTCCACCGCAGCGCGGCTTTCTTCGGAGCAGAGCCCCTCCGCATACAGCGGCAAAAGGTCCTCAATGATCTTGCAATTCATATCTGCGCCCTCCTTTTTCGTATAACAGACGCGCCAATGCGTAAAATATCACAAACTTTCAAAAAAAGAAGATCCTCACGGTTTTTTGTGGAAACAGGTTCATAAATTGGGATTTGTCGCGCAGTTTGAACCACCTCACCGTAGGGGGCGGCGTCTCGACGCCCCGCAAACGCAAACAATCAATAGTGTTAATCTGCAAACGATTATGTTGGTAATTTCTTTTTAGATAACGGTATACATCACGGGGCGTCGAGACGCCGCCCCCTACGGAAAAATCAAAACGCGTCAGCGTTTTCCGACATTTTTCATCATTCATTGAGCGCAGCGACAAACTGAAATATGTATTACGCATTTTTCCGTGAAGATCCAAAAAAGAACGGCGCTTTCCGGAAAAAGGCCGTTCAAAGGATTAACCGTTCAGTCCCTGTTCGTCGAAGCGGAACACTGCCCGCAGGGCGAGCTCGATGCCCTGTTTGATCGTACCGGGCTCCAGAATTTCGGCGGTGTCGAGCCGGGTGTGGTAATACCGCGCCGGAGCGGGGTCCATCGCCACGAAGCTGGCGGCGGGAATACCCGCCTGTGAGGCCGCGGCGGCGTCCGTGGAGCCCAGCGGGATCGCGCCGATCGGCACGTCCAGCCCCATATCGGCCGCGCAGGAGGCCAGCAGGGAAGCCACGCGGTCATCGTTTTTCACGAAGCCGGTCATATCTTTATTATATATCATCATATATTCGGCGTCGCGGATCGTATCAAAGCCGAGGAACACCGTTTCAACGCCGTCGTTCGCGTATTCCGGGTGCGCCTTGAAGAAGGCCTTGGAGCCGCGCAGGCCCGCCTCTTCGCCGCCCGCCAGCAGCGCGATCACCTCGGTGTTCTCAAAGCGGATATCGTTGTCGGCAAGGTATTTCAGCACCGAAAACGCCGTAAGGGTGCCGGTCAGATCGTCGTTCGCGCCGGGCACGTAGCGCTTGTTGTTCGTAAAGCGGAACAGCAGGCCGTAGGCGGGCACGAACACCGCCTGCCCCAGCGCCAGCTTTTTCACCAGCGCGCGGTTCTTCATCACCAGCGAGAGCACGCTCGTTACGGTGGTATAGGCGAGGCCCGCCAGCGCGTACGCGGCCACGGTGACCACGCCGTGGGAGCCGAGCTTATAGGTAAAGGTCCATTCGGGCGCGGAATCGGTATGACCGCTCACGATCACGCGGCGTTTGGTTTCGCCGGACGCCTTGCGCACGCCCACCACGTTGCCGGAGGTCTTTTCTTTGAAAAAGCGGTCCAGAAATTCGTGATACATGCCGAATTCTTCCGCTATTGTAACTGCCGCCCCGCCGATCAGCCCCAACGAGCCGAGGGCGGCGGCCTTCTTTTTGAACGCGCTCACAAGGTTCAAGGCGGTCGCGCCCAGCAGCAGGCTGCCCGCCACGGGCACGAAGGCCATGAACGCCTCGGGATGCACCTTGTAGGTCTCGCGGGCAACGCGGTCCGCGTAGGGGGCGAGCTTGCCGAACAGGTATTCCTGTGCCGCCGTTTCGCCCGCCTCGCCGCAGGGGCGCGGGCCGATCTCTTTGCAGATATACGTGATCTCTTCAACGGTGCAGGCGGCAAGCGCCTCGAGCTGCGCATCCACGTTTTTTGCCGAAAGATGAAACTCCATATGGAAACTCCTTTTGAACCGAAACGGTTTTTGTTGTGTACAATTCCATTATGAAGGTTCCGGCGGCGTTTGTCAATGTTTTTTGCATCATCCGCTTGATTTAGCCGGGGCGGGGTGGTATACTTTTTTTATCAACAGTGAAAAAGCGGTGAAAACAATGAAACGGATACTGTCTGTTCTTTTATGCTGCGCGCTGGCGTTTTCGGTATGCTGCGCGTTCGGGTATGCTGCGGATGCGCAGGGGCCCTGCGCGCACGGTGAAGAGTATTGGGACGTCGTAAGAACGGAGCCCACCTGCCTGAATGACGGGAATATCGGCTATACCTGCAGAGAATGCGGGAGCACATGGTCCGAAACGCTCGAAAAGCTGGGGCACGCATATGTCGGGCAGGTCGATACCCCTTCTACCTGTACAAAAAGGGGAAAGACGGTCTATACCTGCAGCCGCCCCGGCTGCGGCGCTTCCTATACCGATTCTATCGATCCGCTCGGGCATGATATCACCGAATCGCAGATCCCGCCCACCTGCACCGAAGGCGGGCAGCTTGTGAAGACCTGCAGCCGCTGCGATTATATCAAAACCGTGCCGCTGGACCCGTTGGGCCATGCGTTCAGCGACTGGGTCGAAATTGTGCCCGCCACCTACCGCGCAGCCGGAAAACAGTCGCGCATCTGCAGCCGCTGCAAAACGGTGGAAGAGCTGAGTATTCCGCAGCTTTCCCACATCCCCGCCGCGTACTGCCCCACGGGCGACGCGAATATGGACGGGAGCGTGACCGCCGCCGACGCGCGCCTCATTTTGCGGCTTGCCATCGGTTTTGACGACGGGCTGGATGCCGAGCAGCAGCAGATGGCCGATTTCGACGAGCGTGACGGTATCACCGCCGCCGACGCGCGCTATGCGCTGCGGGTATCGGTGGGGCTGGATCCCTACGCGCCCACGCTGGCGGCCGGTTATACCTTTAAGGGCTACACCTCAAAGGGTTACGTGCTGGCGGAAAAGGACGGTATCACCTACGTGGTAAGCTCCTACGGCTACACGATGATCGCCAACAAGACCTATTCGCTGCCCTCCTCCTACGCGCCCGGCGGGCTCACCGCGGAATGCAGCGCAGCCCTCAGCCGGCTGCAGAACGCCGCCTCAGCCAACGGCTACAGCATTTACGAGATCTCGGGGTACCGTTCCTATTGGCTGCAGAACGACCTGTATAACCGCTACGTGGCGGCCGACGGTAAGGCAGCGGCGGATACCTATTCTGCGCGGCCGGGCCATTCGGAGCACCAGACCGGCCTTGCGCTGGACGTGAACTCCCTTTCGTCTTCCTTCGGCAATACCGCAACGGGCCGCTGGCTGGCGGCAAACGCTCATAAGTACGGGTTTGTCATCCGTTATCAGAAGAATAAAGAGAGCGTCACCGGGTATATCTACGAGCCCTGGCACATCCGCTACCTCGGCGTGGAGCTCGCCACGGACTTGTACAACAGCGGCCTGTGCCTTGAGGAATTCTTCGGCATCACGTCGGCGTATTCTTATTGACGGAATACGATCAAATTTCAGTTTGTCGCGCGGTTCAATTAACAATTAACAAAGAACAATTAACAATTTCGGAAAACGCTGGCGCGTTTTGATT
>JAFRSZ010000310.1 GCA_017439205.1 Clostridia bacterium | reverse complement strand
TCGTAAAAGCTGTATTCCCTGCCGCTGTCGAGATGCACGGTGATCTTGCGGCGGTCGCTCTCAAAATACAGGATATCCTTTACCGAAAGGCTCACGGTCTGGTTGCCGGTCTGGAAGGCATAGTGCACCTCGTTGGTTTTCGTGAGCTCCCTGAGGCAGTCGCGGAACACGCCCGCAAAGCCGTTTTTCAGCTCCGGCTTCAGAAGGTACCGGAACGCGCGCACCTCGTAGCCCGAAAAAACGTGCTCCGCCGAGGCCGTTACGAACACGATCATCACGTCCCGGTCATATTCGCGGATGCGCTTCGCGGCGGTCAGCCCGTCGCAGGTTTTCATTGTAATATCGAGCAGCAGCAGATCGAACTCCGCGCGGCGGGACTCGTAGGCCTCCACCAGCGGCTGGCCGTCCGGGAAGCATTCCACCGTGCCGTCGATATCTTCCGCGGCAAGGATATCGTTGATCCGGCGGGTCAGATACGCGCGGATCTCTTTCTCGTCGTCGCAAACGGCTATGCGTATCATTCGCTCTCTTCCTCCGGCGCTTTCTTCTTTCTGAAGATCACCAGCTTGCTGGCGACGTAATTGAACACCACAACGAACACCGCCAGAATGATCTTGGCGATCCAGCTGTTCATAAACGCGGCCAGAATGCCGAACAGCAGCTCCTCAAAGATCAGGAAAGAGAGGATGCGCGCGCCGAAAAATCCGATCAGCTCGCCCAACACGCTTTTTACGTCTTTGGTGTGGCTCTCAAACACAAGAAGCTTGTTGGTGACGAACGAAAACGTCACCGCGATCACCCATGCAACGGCGTTGGAGAAATAGATCCAGCGGAAATCGAAGTCCTTCACCGTAAAAAGCACCTTGCCCTCGTAGTTCTTCCCTGCGAAAAGGTTCACCGCCCAGTAGGCAACCAGGTTCACCACCGTGGTAAGCACGCCGAACACAAGGTAAGACACGATCTCCCAGCTCAGCAGCTTTTCAAGGAAGGGAAATTTCCGGAGGATCTTCGCAAAAAACGGGACCGAAAATATCGTTTGATACAGTTTTTCGTAGCGCGCCCTGAGTTTCATTATAAAACGTCCTTAAAAATCAATAGTATTATTATTTTAACAGACCTTGAAAAATATTGCAATAACGGATATAATAATATCAATAAAAAATAAGCAACAACGAAAAACCGGAGATAACAGTATGCGACTCGATAAATACTTAAAGGTTTCGCGGCTGGTAAAACGCCGCACCGTGGCGAACGAGCTTTGCGACGCCAAGCACGTGGAAGTGAACGGCAAGATCGCCCGCGCCTCTTACGAGGTAAAGCCCGGCGACGTGATCGCCATTCAGATGGGCTCCAGCCTGATGAAGGCCGAAGTGCTGAGCGTGCAGGAATACGCCACGAAAGAAAACGCCTCGCTGATGTATAAGATTATTTAAAGGGCGGACATTTATCATTTATGATGAATGATGATGAATGACGAACGATGACGACGAACGATCGAGGTGGATAACAATGGATATGAACGATCTGTTTAACAGCGCTCCCCCCGCGGGGGAACCGAAACCGGACGGTACGGCGCCGGATACCGGAGACGCGCAGCCGCAGCCGGACGCCCCAACGGAAGATACGGTCAGCTTTTCCTCTTACGCGGCACGGTATCTTGCCGAGGAAGGACCGGCGGATCCCGGTGAAGCGCAGCCCGCGCAGGAGAACACCGCTGCAAAAAGTGCGCAGCCGACGGCGGCCGCGCCCGAAAAAAAGGCGAAAAAAGAAAAAACGGTGAAACAGCAGCTCACCTCCTTCGGCGTGGTGATGGTTGTGCTGTGCTTCCTGCTGAGCTTCTTGGCGGGCGCGGGCGGCGCTTTCGCGGTGATGAGCTTTTACCCGCTGCTGAACATAGGCAACAAAAACGATACCGCCGAGATCACCGAGGGCAACGTGCACGAGATCCCCGTGCCTTCGCAGGAGACCACCCTGCCGGACGCGACGGCCCAGCCCGTACAGGAGAGCACCGCGGCCCCGGTCACCGAGACACAGCCGCCCGAGACCACAACGGCGGCGCCCGCCCCGGCGGCAAAGACCAAGGGCGAGATCTACGCCGAGGCGGTGGACAGCATCGTGGGCGTCCGCGCGGTGGTAGAAAAGCAGGTGGCGACCTTCTTCGGCCGCTACACCACCCAGACCGCGACCTCCAGCGGCTCCGGGTTCTTCATCACGGCGGACGGGTACGTGGTGACCAACTACCACGTAATCAACGGTGCGAGAGAGATCACCGTTTCCACCTACGACGGCGGCTCCTACCCCGCAACGGTGCGCGGGTATGAAGAATCCAACGACATCGCGGTGCTGAAAATCGAGGGCAGCTTTACCCCCGCCGCGATCGGAAGATCCTCGGATCTGCACGTGGGCGACGATATCCTTGTGATCGGCAACCCGCTGGGCAGCCTCTCTTATACCTTTACGGACGGCGTTGTGAGCTACCTCAACCGCATGATCACCGACGAGACCGGCACCACCATACACATGTTCCAGACCAACGCCGCCATCAACGAGGGCAACTCCGGCGGCCCGGTCTACAATATGGACGGCGAGGTGGTGGGCATCGCCAGCGCGAAATACGCGTCTTCCTCGATCGAAGGCCTGGGGTTCTGCATCCCGATCGACGACGTGATTGACATGATTAACGATATCATGCGCACCGGCTACGTCACCGGCAAACCCGTGCTCGGCGTTTCGGTGCAGACCGTTACCACGACCATGTCGCTGCGCTACGGCATTTCGGTGGGCTGCTACGTGGTGGAGATCGGCGAGGGCACCGCCGCGGATAACGCGGGCATCCTCGCGGCCGACGTGATCACCGCCATCGACGACACTGTGATCTACAGCGCCACGGATATGTCCTCCGCCCTCAGCGGCAAAACCGCGGGCGACAGCGTGCGCGTGCGCGTGAACCGCGGCGGCACCGATATGATCTTTACCGTAACGCTGGACGAATACGTGCCCGGCGCGGCAAGGACGGATTACTCGAACGTATATGACTTTTAAATTGTAATTTGGCGCGCTGTTCGATCAACAATTAAAACAATTGACTGATATTTAATGTATCAAGAAAAGGCCTGCGTTCCCAAACGGGAAAAGCAGGTCTTGGTTTTATCTGTTGCGCGATGCGATACGCCTCTTACCAAACACCGTTCACGGTGAGGCCGTCTACGGTGTAGGTCACGTCGTGCGCGGTTTCGGCGTCAATGGCGGCGGTGAAGGCGGCGAGCATATCGGCGTCCTTCAGCGTAACGCTGAAATGCATGGTCATGGTTTCGGGCAGATAGATGGTGCGCGTGATTCTGAACGCCGTGAGCCACCAGGTGGTTTCGGGGCCGCGGGCGACCAGCAGCTCGTCGCCGTGGTATATCTGCATCGAGAAGGTGAGCATATCCTCGTCCGCGGCGGCGTTATAGAAGGTGCCCCTGCTGCCGGGCGCGCGGTTGTAAACGCCGATCTCTCCGCCGTTGGTGATGAGCGCGTAGTTGCCCTTCCAGACCTGGATCATCCATTCTTTTCCGGCGTAATCGAACTTGAAGCGGCGGGTGTTGTAGTTGAAGATCGGGTTGATATCGGAGAACAGGTCGTAGCCCAGCGAGAAGCCGAATTTGCGCTGCCAGCTGTTCACGATGGTATAGAGCGTGAGGTCGTAGATATCCATCTCGAAGCCGCTGCCCGCGAGGCCGGTGCCCTCGTCGTTATACGCGTGGCCGGTAACGGTGTTGATCACAATATCGGGGTCCACCGTCTCGGTGGCGCCGTCGCGGTAGGTGACGTCCATCATCACGACCAGCTCGTCGGGATCGGTTTCTGAGGGCACGCCGTAGATCTTTACGCTCTCGGCCACGGTAAAGAACATGGCGAACACGTAGATCATCGTGGCAAGGCTGGTATAGCCCTCGCTTCTGGCCTTATCGCCCACCTCATAGATCTTCTGCCGGAGCGAAACGGTATCGATCTGCAGGGTGTTCATCAGCATTTCACCCATCGGGGTGCCGAAATTGGGCATCACGTTCAGAAAATCGCCGATGTCGAGGCCGGTGTTTTCGGCGATGTAATCCGTCATCGCGGCGATGTTCTCATCGAGCTCCACGTTCACGGCGGCCTCCTCTTCTTCAGAGAAGATCTTGCCGTGCAGGATGCGGTGGATCGTGCCGACCGGCTTCAGAAAATCAAGGAAGGACGCCGTATCCATGGCGGGGGCGCCGTATTCCTGCACATAGTTTACATAATCGCTGACGCTCGTAAGGTCGGCTTCGGTAAGGCCGCCGTCGCCCTTCGCGCCGATGCTCATCGGCAGCAGGGTCTGTACGAATACCAGCACGGAAAGGATCACAGAGAGAGCTTTGTTCGCCATAAAAATGCTCCTTTTTCGATCAAAAAATCGCAGAGATAGTTTTATAATAACGTATTTATGAAAAAAAAGCAAGAGCCAAAACAAAAAATCGGCCGGGTACGGAGAAGCGGCCCGATTGACAGAAGCATATATAATATGATAGAATAATTTATATCAATCAAAGAGGAGCGTACCCATGAAGTATTCCGTGGTATCCTTTATCAGACGCATCATCGCCGCGCTGACGGCGTTCATCACCGCGATGTTCGGCGGCACGGCGGCGGTTCCCGTAAAAGAGCGCCCCGCGGCAAACATAGTTACCGCCTACGATACGGCTGCGGCGGACGACGTGCTCACCCTCGACGCGGCAAATGAGGTGCATGATATCAGCGACCTGCTGTTCGGCGCGTTCTTTGAGGACATCAACTTCGCCGCGGACGGCGGCCTGTACGCCGAGATGGTGGCGAACCGCTCGTTTGAGTTCACGTCCCTCGCCGCGGGCGATCAGCTTTACCACTACAACCCCGTAAACGGCGCTGTTCTGGACGTGAAGATCGACGATAAGTTAAACGCCCTGAACGAAAATAACACGAATTACCTGCTGCTCACGAACCCCGGCGCAGAGAAGGCGGGCGTGGAGAACGTCGGCTTTATGGAGGGCATGGCGATCAAAGCGGAAAGCTACCGCTTCTCTGTATACGCGAAGGCCGTAAACGGATATGCGGGCGGCGTTGCCGTGCGTCTTATGGCGGGCGACCGTACCGCCGCCGAGGGCAGGATCGACGCGCTGGCGGACGAATGGACCAAATATGAATTGACGCTCTCTTCAGGCGTTACGGCGTCTGAAAACGTGCGCCTGCAGGTGCTGATCGATGAAGGCAGCGTGTGCCTCGATATGATCTCGCTGTTCCCCGAGGATACGTTTATGGGCCGTGAGAACGGTCTGAGAAAGGACCTTGCCGAGGCGCTGGCGGCGCTGCAGCCGAAATTTCTGCGCTTCCCGGGCGGGTGCGTGATCGAGGGCTACAACATACCCACCTCTTACGTGTGGAAGGATTCCGTCGGCGTGGGGCGGAACGGCGAGCCGCTCTGCTTCAACGGCGTTTACGGCGACGCGGCGGCGAGGAAACAGGGCGAAAACATCTGGACGGACCATTCCGCAACAGAGGACCCGTGGCCCTGCTTCATGACCTACGGGCTCGGCTTTTATGAATATTTCCAGCTGGCGGAGGATATCGGCGCGGTGGGCGTGCCGGTGCTCAACTGCGGGCTGTACTGCCAGATGCGCGGCATGCACGGCGAAGATATGGAGAGCGCGGATTTCGCGCGGTTTCTGCAGGATATGGCCGATCTCGTGGAGTTCTGCCGCGGCGGCGCGGATACCAAATGGGGCGCGGTGCGCGTTTCGATGGGGCACGAAGCGCCCTTTACGCTGAAATACATCGGCATCGGCAACGAGAACGAGGGGCAGGAATACTTTGAGCGCTATCAGGCGTTCCTGGACCGCTTTAACGTTGAGAAGGCATTAAACCCGGAACTGTACGAAGGCATAGAGCTCATCTATTCCGCGGGGGCGGCGGACGCGCTCGGCGGCGGCAACCACAGGCTCGCCTACGAATACGCGGCGAAACAGCTCGGCGGCAGCGCGGACGCGACCGCGTTTGCAGGGGCGATCGACGAACACTATTACCAGACGCCGGAATGGTTTTTGAAAAACGCGGACTATTACGACGAGATGAATTACAGAAGAAGCGCCGCGGAAATGACCGATACGGTGTACGGCGGCGGCATCCCGGTGTTTTTGGGCGAATACGCGGCCCGCTCAAACACGCTGCGCGCCGCGCTGGCGGAGGCCGCCTACATGACGGGCCTCGAGCGCAACGGCGATATCGTGCGCATGGCGGCATACGCGCCGCTGTTCGCCTCCCATACCGCGAGCCACTGGAGCCCGAACCTCATCTGGTTCGATAACGACACCGTGACCCCCTCGGTGAACTACTACGTGCAGCAGCTCTTCTCTGTAAATCAGGGCAAAACCCTGCTGCAAAGCGAGCTGACCGGCGCGGCGGTACCGCAGGAGGCGCTTTCGGGCCGCGTGGGTCTGGGCACGTGGTATACCGAGGCCGCGTTCGATAATTTCACCGTAACGGATAACGCCACCGGCAAAACGCTGATCTCCGAAACCTTTACGGTGCCGGATTTCAAATGGAAATGGCAGAACCCGAACGACGGCGACTTCAAGATCAAAAACGGCAAGCTGGTGCACGTGGGCACCGGCATGAACTGGAGCGACATCGGCGACGTGGCGTACTACGGCACGGACGACGACATGGTAAATTACACCTTAACGGTGGAGGCCACGAAGACCGACGGAAACGAGGGCTTTCTGATCCCGTTTGCCGTTAAGAGCGAGACCGACAACTATTTCTGGAACGTCGGCGGCTGGGACAACACCGTTTCGTGCCTGCAGCGGGTATCGGCGGACGGCAAGACCGGGCAGATACTGAAAACCGTATCGCCCTTCACGGTGGAGACCGGGCGCACCTACCGGCTGAAGGTGAAGGTGGACGGCACGAAGGTACAGTGCTGGATCGACGATACGCTTACGGTGGATTACGACGCCGCCAACCCCGCGGAGGCCTACGCCTACAGCGTGGCGAGCACGGACGAGACCGGCGATATCATTGTGAAATACGTGAACGTGACCGGCGAGAAGCGCACCGTGGCCTTTGACGTCAAGAACGCCGCCCCCTTCGGCAGGGCGGAGGTGTGGCAGCTGGCGGACCCGAACCCGGACGCGGAGATCCGGTTCGGCGGCAGCGTCGGCACGATGCTCAAAAGCTTCACCCTCACCGGCCTTTCGGAGCGGTTCTGCTATACCGTGCCCGCGTACAGCGTTACGGTTCTGCGGATATCGCAGGAAGGATAGAAAACGGCAAATTGGAATTTGTCGGGCTGTGCCCGACAGCGATATGAATTCCTTGCGGAATTCGCGATATATCCCTTCGGGATGCGAGATGCCTTCGGCGCGATATGTCCCTTCGGGACGAGAAAAAGGAATTCATATCATATCGCACGTGAGCGTACGCGAGCGTATAT
>JAFRSZ010000309.1 GCA_017439205.1 Clostridia bacterium | reverse complement strand
TTAGATAACTGTTTCAAACAATTTACGCGGCGGGGCGGCGCGGGCCTCCGGGGGAGGCCTCTGCCGCAAGGCAGAAGCGCTTGACCGAACCGGCAGGCGAGACCGAGACGCCGCCCCCTACGGGAGGGTATCCCGAACCGCGCGCTAAATTCCAATTTGTTTATTCACAATGCCTCGGCGATCTGATCGAGACACCCAAGATCATACGCCAGAGAGCTTAAAATATACTTATCTCTGATATCTTTCGTCGCCTTGAAGCAAACGGGCGTTTCGCCTTCGGGAATGCCGATGTCCTCCGGCGACAGGGGCGCGCCCAGCTCCCGCAGCAGCGCGTGGATCTCGCCGTACGGCGGCAGCTCGGTTTCGATGACCTCCAGGATCTCGGGCAGGCGTTCTTTGATGTTTTTCTGCCGGGCGGCGCGTTTTTCGGGGTTATAAAGGTCGCAGGTCTCCGCGTTTTTCAGCATCTGCGCGCCCGAAA
Organism: Clostridia bacterium; assembly: GCA_017439205.1. Taxonomy (GTDB): domain Bacteria; phylum Bacillota; class Clostridia; order Oscillospirales; family Acutalibacteraceae; genus RUG806. The sequence continues at coordinate 9,485 of JAFRSZ010000309.1, read as the reverse complement.
CGCCCATATAGGCGGATAGCTCTTCGAGCCACGCTTCTTTGTTGAAATCTTCACGCGCATATCCGTTTTGCAGCAGTTTCTTGAGTACGTCGTAGCCCTTCAGGGTCTTCAGCGTGCCGATCGCGCACTGGACGCCGTGCAGGCTCGAGGGCGTGCCCAGCGAAGAGGCGCGCATATCCCAGATGTGTGAAAAATAGTGCTCCGTGCCCGAAACGGGGCGGCTCACCCCTGCCCAGTCCGCCGCGACGCCGGAAACGATCAGCCCGTCCATCACCGCTTTTGCGGCGGCCTCGTCCCCCCGCAGCAGGCCCTTTGCGCCCGCCGCGCAGGCCGCGAGCGCGGCGCGTATCGCTTTCGCCACCTCTTCGCAGTAGTATTCGCCGGTCACGATGCGGCCGATACGCCATTCGCACACGCTCACGTATTTTGCGAGCATATCGCCCAGCCCCGCCAGCAGCATCTCTTTCGGGGCGCTCGCCAGCACGGCGGGGGAGGCCAGAACCGCGTCCGGACAGCGGCTGTTCACCGAAACCTTCAGACGGTCCCGGATCACCGATGAGGTGGAGGATGCGTAGCCGTCCATGCTGGGGGCGGTGCCCACGCAGATATAGGGCAGGTCCCGCTGCGCCGCAACGATCTTGCCGGTGTCGTTCAGCACGCCGGAGCCCACGGTGACAACACAGTCGCAGCTTCCGTCATAGTAGAGCGCCGCGCGCCCCACCGTATGCTCGTCCGGTTCCAGCCGTTCGGCGGGATAGCGGCACAAAACGTACGGTATGCCGTTTTCTTTCAGGCTTGCAAACGGCGCGTCGCCGGCGGCGGCGAGGGTGTTCTCATCCGCCAGCACGAAGGCCTTTGTTCCGCCGAGACGTTTTAAGTATTCGCCGAGCTTTGCCGGAGCGTCCGGCCCGATGTCGGCGGCCTTTATGCTCGCCTTATGTGTTTTGCCGCAGGCGCAGGCGAACGCGCCTCTGCCGATCAGCGCGGCGGCAGTATAATCATAGCTCATAAATATCCTTCTCAGCGTTTAAGATGAAAAATGAAATTCCGCATTCCGAATTCCGCATTCCGAATTAAAAAAGTCTCCGCTCTTATTCCAGCCACTGCTTCACGTTTGCCTCATAGTGCCCGGTGTCCTGGAAGCCCACGTCGGTCCTGAGGCGTTCGCCCCAGGCTTCGGCGATCTCGTCGTACGTGCCGGTTTCGATCTTGGCGCGCCAGAAGCCGTCTTTGCTGCCCTTCAGGCACCAGTCGGAGCTCCACATGCCGTGGCCGGTGGCCTTGTAGGTCCAGATCAGCCAGTTATAGTTGCATTTCTCCATCGTGTTGAAGCAGTTCTCCCACGTGGTAGCCTTGTGCGGATAGAATTCGCCCATCATCAGCGGCACGTCGAAATAGTAAAACCGCGTGAGCAGCACGAACAGGTTGAAGATGAAGTTGGAATTCTGGTAGAAATGCACCTGATACACTACGTTCTTCCAGCCGTGCACCCATTTGTGGGGCAGGGCGGCTGCCGTCCAGATGCACTCGAGCGTGATCACGTGGTCCGGGTCGGCTGCGCGCACGGTGTCGTACAGGCGGGCGTAGATCTTTTCGTTGGTCACGCGGCGCTCGGCTTCGGTGGCGTCCACGTCGCACATCGGCTCGTTGAGCAGGTCGTACATCGCTACCGCGGGGTTGCCCTTATAGCGCGAGGCGATGGCGGTCCAGAGCTCGTCGGTCAGCTCGCGGTACCGTTCGCCCGCGGGCGTATCGGCATACAGCCCGCAGGAGACCCCCTTGCCGGAGTGCGGCGAATCGCTCTGATAGCCGGGCGCGCCGTGCATATCGAGGATCACGTACAGGCCGCGTTTGGCACTCTCGTTTACAACGAAATCAAGGCGCGAAAAATCCCATTCGCCGTTTTCGTTCAGTATCTTCGTGCCGTTGTCGTCGTAGTAGAAATTGCGGAACCAGAAGGGGATCCGCACGCAGTTGAAGCCCATGGCGGCGATCTCGTCGAGGTCTTCGGCGGTAAAGAAATTGTTCTGATAGGTATTCATCAGCGCGTAGGCCCCCTCGCGGCCGAAGCGCTGCTCCAACTTCGTGAGCACGTCGTAGTTGTCGGTGGCCTCCTCGTAGGCGCAGAGCCAGTCCTCAAGAATCAGCCACCCGCCGACGTTCACGCCCCTGAGCGTCACCTTTTCGCCCCGGCGGTTCACAAGGTCCCGTCCCTTTACGGTAAGAAAATCCTCGTCCGTAAGGGCGGCGCGCCCCGTCCCGGCGGCAAGGCTCACCGGCAGGCAGGCGAATATCATCAGCGCGGCAAGCAGCGCGCAGAGCAGTTTCTTCATAGATATCACTCCCGGATCTGTTTTCAACCTGTATTCTACCACAGTTGCATAGATATTTAAAGATGTTTTTTATAATAAAAAGAATTCCCCTTCCCTGAAAAGACGGCGCAGGTCGGGGAAAGGGAAGCGTTTATTGTCGGCACGCGGTCACTGCGTCCTTTTCAGCTGGTTCTCGCGCATGCTCATCATATACGCGAGATAGGTTTCGGCGATGTGCGCGTCGTTGAAGTATTCGCCGCCCACCTTGCCGCCGGTGAGGCCCGCAAGGCCCTGTTTGAACACGAAAAACGCCGAGATCTTACGCAGCGCGGGGCTGGTGCCCACCATATCCACGGCGCTGCCCGCAAGCAGCTTTGTGGCGCGGTCGATGCGCGCCTGGTCCTCGGGGCTGTCGTTGCCGCCCACGAAGGTGCATACGGTATCGCGGAAATATTCATAGGGCGTGAATTCCTGAAAGCACAGGCGCATCTTTTTGCTGTAAAAGATCTCAAGGCTCCCCATGCTTTCGGACATCACTTCGATCACCTTTTTTACGGTGCGGTTGCCGTCTTTATACGAAATGTAGGGGCGCGAAACGCGGTAATCCATAAAGAAGCGCGTCATCACCGCCTTTTCGCGGGCGTAATCCTCCCGCGAGAGGTTATCCGGCCCGAAGAACGAATATACCTTGCCGTAGCGCCCGAAGCCGCAGGCCGCGGGGAACACCTCGGTAACGAAATCTTCGGGGGAAACCACGTTCACGATGCGCATGAAGCGGGACTCCGTTACGTTTACAAGACGCACGTCCGCGTAGTTGGGCGTGGCGAAGCAGTAGGTATAGAGATCGTCGTCGGCGATCTCAAGCCCATCGCCGAAGCCCTCGCGCATCACCTTTACCGCGAGAAGCCCGGCGGTGGCGGCGCCGCGGGAATGCCCGGCGAGCAGGAGCTTTATCGGCCTGCCGGTGCGGTATTTCGTGAGGAACGCGCGCAGCTTTTCGTAGGTGTAATCGCGCGCGTCGGCAAAGCCGAGGTGGATCGCGCCCTGCTCCGCCGTACCTGCGTAGCCGAGCCCGCCCCGGCAGACGCGGTCGAAGCCCATCGGGTCGAAATTGGAGAACCAGGTCTTTTTGTAGGAGCCGATGAAGCCCGCCACCACAAGATCGTACGCTTTGCCGTTCAGATCCAGTTCTCTCTGTGCGAAGAAATAGCTCTCTTCGTCGCGGGCGGCCTTGGGCTGGATCTCCTGATGCGTGAAGCCGACGCCGTCCAGCACGCTCTTGAGCCCTTTCTGCGTGTAGGGGTGGCCGGTTTCGGCCTCGGCCGCGGGATCCTCGGTGATGCGGTTGTAGCCTACGGTAACGAACTTGCACGCCAGCCGCGCCAGCTCGTGGCTGTAAACGGCGGACGGCTCCGCGAAGACCGAGAGATCGTATTCAAAATGAACGGCGCCTTTTCCTTCCAGCTCCGCGGTCACGGCGCCGGAAAGCGTATTTTCAGCCATGGGTGCAGCCTCCTTTTCAGAACAGCAGATTCTTTACCGACAGCATGCCGAGGGCGATCAGCGCTTCCCCGGCGATGTAGGTCAGCATGATGATAAAACCGCGCTTCGGGATGCGGTCTTTTTTCTCGTGGCAGCGCGAAAGGAACAGAACGCAGTCGGACGTGAAGAACAGTATCGCGCCGGCAAAGCAGAGCGCCGCGCCGAGAGAGGGGTCGCTTAAGAGCATCATGAGCGCGAAAACGTTCATCACGCTGTTGGCGGCGAGGTATAAGAACATCGGGATCCGCATTGCCGAGGGCTCGATCCGTTCCCAGATGGAGCGCATCACAAGCGCGGAAACGGCGACGTATACGAGCGCCGCGATCACCGCCGCCCACCACGGCACGGCGGCCCATTTGATGTGCGGCAGATAAACGAAGATGAACAGAATATGGCTGATCAGAAAGCTGATCCCGCCGCTTAAAAACCACGCGTTGCCTTTGGGCATCAGAAGCACGTCGCCCAGCCAGCTCGCGAAAAGCGCGGCGATCAGCAGCCACGGCCGCGGCACGCCCGCGAAAACGCAGAACAGCGCCAGCGTCGATACCAGAAGAGGCTTGGTGTAACCGCTTTTCGGCCTGCCGCGCCAGCAGCAGACCAGATGGATCAAGGCGCTTACGAAAAACAGCGCGAGAAACCCGTAAGCGATCAGGACAGACATAAAACTCACCTTCCCGTAAAAAGACAGTTCATGAACGATGAATGATGAAAAATGATAATAATTCCGAATTCCGCATTCCGAATTCCGAATTAAAGTGCCAAGGCCTTCTCAAAGGCGTCGTGCACCGCGTGGCCGATGGTACCGCCCCTGTCGGCGTCGCCGACGGTAACGGTTTTCACGCCCTTTTCGCGCAGCTCTTCGGCAAGCGCGTTGTTCGGGCGCACGCCCATCGCGAGCACCACCGCGTCCGCGGGGATGAAGCTGCGGCGTTTGGTCTTCAAATCCTGAACGGTGATATGGTCCTCGCCGATCGCGCACAGGGCGGTGTTGAGCATGAATCTGGTGCCGTAGGGCTCGATGCGGCTCATCGAATCGTCCACAAACTGGAACCACGCGCCGGGAGCCGCGGTTTTCGCCATTTCGACCACGGTCACCTCGTTGCCCGCTTCGTTGAGCGCTTCGGTGGTTTCGAGACCGGTGAGACCGCTGCCGATCACCGCCACCTTCTTGCCGGTAAGAGAAACTTTGCCGGTGAGGATCTCGGGCGCGGTATAAACGTGGGCCTGCGCGATGCCGGGGATGCTGCGGGGCCGTACGGGCGTGCCGCCGGCGGCGATCACCACCGCGTAGGGGCTGCGTTCAGCAAGGCTTTCGGCAGTAGCTTCAACGCCGTATTCAAATTTCACGCCCAGCGCCTCGGCCTCGTTCACGAGATCTTCGACGCACCAGTGGAGCTTGTCTTTATGGGGGCCGGAGGCCGCCACGTTCACCTGACCGCCGGGCACGGCTTCCTTTTCGAGCACGTTCACGGTATAGCCGCGGCGCGCCAGCGTGATGGCGGCGGAAAGGCCCGCGGGGCCCGCGCCCACTACGAGCACGGTCTTGCCCACGCCCACCTTCGGCATTTCGGCGTATTCCTTTTCGATGCCGACGCTCACGTTCAGCGCGCATTCGCCGGTTTTGCCCACGGTGGCGTTCTCGATAAACGATTTGATGCAGTGCAGGCAGCCGATGCAGCGCCGGATGCTTTCGGGTTTGCCGGCGGCGGCCTTGTTCGCCCAGTCGGGGTCGCAGATGAAGTTGCGGGCGGAACCGATGAAATCCTGATACCCCTCTTCGAGCTGGCGTTCTGCCTGTTCGGGGGAGCGGATGAAGTTCGCCGCGATCACCGGGATATTTACCGTTTCCTTGATGGCTTTTGCCAGATACGCGCGCCAGCCGGGCTCGAAGCTGGTGGGTTCCAGCCAGAAGTTGTACGCGTCGTAGCAGGCGGAGGAAACGTCGATGGCGTCCACGCCGAGCTCTTCAAGGCGCTTTGCGATCTTTTTGCCTTCTTCCAGCCCGTAGCCCTTGCCCGGATGTCCGATGCGGTCGTACATTTCGTCCGCGGTGAGGCGCACGATCAGCGGATAGTCGCTGCCGCACTGCTCTTTGACGCCGGTCACGATCTCGGTGAGGAAGCGCATGCGGTTATCGAAGCTGCCGCCGTATTCGTCGGTGCGGCGGTTGGTGTTGGGGCTTAAAAACTGCTGGATGATATAGCCGTGGGTGCCGTGCAGCTCAACGGCGTCCACGCCCGCCTTCTTGCAGCGCACCGCGGCGGCGATGAAATCGTCCCTGAGGTTCTGCACCGCCTTTTTGCTCATGGAGTGGATGCGCGTCGCGCCGTGGGCGCTGAGCTCGCCGCCCGAGGGGCTCTGTACGCTCTGGCAGATTTTTTTCTGCTCCATCGCCATCAAGGCGGGCGTTGCCTTGAACATCAGGTTCATCACGCCGGGGAATTTGCGCTGGATCGGAATCACCACCGGCAGGCTGTTGATCGCGCTGGCGTAGCCCTGCCGCCCCGGATGGTGCAGCTGGATGCACAGCTTCGCGCCCGCCGCGTGGATGCGGTCCGCCATGATCGCCATCGGGGCTATGTGCCAGTCGCGCGCCATTGAAAGCTGCGTGAAGGTGCTGGTTGCGCCCATATCGTTGACGCGGCAGATGCCCGGGATGATCAGCCCCACCCCGCCCTTCGCGCGGGCCTCATAGTAGCGGATCATCTTTTCGGTGGGGGTGCCGTCCGTCTGCCCGAGGCTGAACTCGGCGGCGTTCATCACAACGCGGTTCTTTACCGTCATCGTGCCGATGTTCATCGGCGAAAAGAGCAGATCGAACATTATTTACCCATCTCCTTCAGCTTTTTCTTAAAGCGTTCAAGCTTGTTGTTTTCAAGCGAAAGATAAACGGAGCGCACCGGCGGGCACACGCCCATCAGCACCTTCGAGAAGGAATACAGCGCGCTGGGGAACACGTATTTTTTCTCGGCTTCCAGCGCCGCCACCATCTTGCGCGCCACAACGTCCGGCTGCTGCACCGGGAAGGGCCATTCGAACTCCACGGGGTTCGCCACCTTGAAGAAATTGGTGTTCGTGGCGATGGGATACAGGCACGTGAGCTTCATGCTGTTGGGCTTCTCGTAGCGCATGGCCTGCTGGAAGCCGTTGAGCGCGAACTTGGTGGCGGAATACAGGGCGTAGCCCGGCACCGCCATCTGGCCGATCGCCGAAACGGTATAGGCGAGGTGGCCTTCGCGCCCGTCCAGATGCTCCAGATATTTGCCGTAGGTATACATCGGCGAGATCGTGTTGGTTTCAAAGATCTTCAGTATGCGCTCCCAGTTCGTGTAGTTGTATTCTTCGTAATAGGGGAACCCTGCGTTGGCGTAGAAGATATCGATCTTTTTGCCGCCGAACACCTCGTTCGCCTTCTCGAACACGGCGTCCACGCCCTCTTTGGAGCTGATATCCATATTGAAGGGGATCACGTTCTCGGCAAACGTGGCCAGAAGCTGTTCTGCGTGGCGGGATACCGCGAGAATGGTGTTGGAGCCTTCTTTTGCCAGCAGGCGCAGCACCTCGAAGCCGATGCCGCTGGAAGCGCCTGTAAGTACGATTCTTTTATTTGTTATCATGGTAGTCTTCCTTTCAGTTTTATCTGTCGTATTCGCCGTATTCGCAGCCGATGCCCTCGGCCTTCACTTCGTCCACCAGATCCCACGCTTTGCCTCTGCGGGTATAGAGCTTGATCGTGCCGGTGCCGGTGCCGCCGTTCCACAGGCGGTTGTGGCGTTTCGTGCCGTTCGGGGCCTCGTAGTTGATGTTGAGCATCTCTTCTTTTTTGCAGGTGATGTAGGTATCCATCTTCGCCGTGAAGGTGGTCTGCACCACGTGCCAGTGGATCTCGTCCTCGGTCTCCCAGCAGTCGAACTTCGTGCCGGAGCCGGTCCAGAATTTGGAGAAGTTGAACTCGTAGTTCTTTCCTTCATAGTAGAAGGCGCCCAGCAGCTTGCGGTTCAGCGCCACGGGACCGATCTTGGGACGGCCGCCGCCGATCTCGAACACGCTGTTTTCGAGCTTTTTGCCGGTTTTCACGCTCGTGAGGTTGTTGGAGGAGAGCCACACCCACGGGCTCGTGAAATCGCCGCCCCAGTTTTTGTCGGCGTAGCCGTTGCAGGTCTCGGGCTTCACGATGTATTTCACGCCGTTTAATTCCACTTCGCCGGTGAATACGGTCTTCATGCCCTCGGCGTGCCAGAACATTTCAAACGCGTTGATCTTGCGGAAGGGGCGGGAAGCGCCGTAGCCCACGTTGAACGCGATCTTTTTGTTGATGGTGAGGTTCCACTTCATGCTGCCGGCGTCGCACATCCATTCGGGATGGGCCTCGGCCTCTTCTTTGGTGACCGTAACGCTGCCGGTGGTGCGGTTCTCGTCGCAGTAGCAGTCGTCCGCCAAAACCGAAAACGGCGGGTCGGCATGGATCTTCACGTCCTTCAGAGAGAAGAAACGGTGCAGCTGACCGTGGTCCTTCCCCCAGAAGCCCACGTTCACCATGAGATATGAGGGGCGCTTGCCGGCGTTGCGGGCCAGCGGATCGTTCCACACGATCACGGGCTCTTTTTCGGCGTAATCGGGATTGCAGGTGAAGAATTCCACGTAGAAGGGTTTCTTTTCACCCGTTTCGGCGTTTTCGGCGGTGAAGTTGTGCCACCACCAGTCGTAGCCTCGTTTGGTGAGCGGCCCGCGGAGCATCCATTCGTTGCGGGAAATCGCGCTTACGTTTGCCATAAAATGACCTCCTAAGATGTTTGCTGTGCGTTTCGCCCCACGCATAAAAGTGCGCGGAACAACTGCAACCTTCATTATATCAATTTTTGTTCGGCGTTTCAAACCTTTTTTGACAAAATAATAAAAAAATATATAATATTGTTTGATTTTCAGTAATATTGCACAGATACGGCCGCTTCGGTTTGGTGATAGCGGCGCAGGCTTTCGTATGTTTGTTGGGATATGTTTTAAATATCAGTTCGGCGAGCGGTTCAATTAACAATTAAAAATGAACAATTAACAATTTCGGAAGGGCTCTGCCCTTACCCGATCATACGCATCGGATAGCAGGTTTATCCTCCTTTCTGAAACGGAGACCGCCTGCGTTCTGCGGGCGGTCTCCGTTTCGATCGTTCATCTTTCATTTTTTATCGGTTTTCGGCATTTCCGTCATGCGGAGCTTCGCGCAGCCGTAGGGGATCATGTCGGTTTCCTCCGGCTCTGAGAGGGGAGCGGCGCTCTTCGGCGTTTGCCTGTGCAGTCATTATAAAAGATCGCGCCGAGCCATGAGCGCCTTTTTTTGCGTTGGACGCGAGCTTTGTTGCGGTGTTTTTTTCTTAAAAAACTGTTTAAGCTTAAACTGCCGCATAATTTTTTATTATTTTGATCAAACTTTTGTCACAAAACCGCGTTGTGACGGTTTTAAATAGTAGAGCAGGAAAAACGGTATAAATCAGAGCAGATCCCTCCGCTTGATTTTATTTTCGTTGATATAGTATAATTATCTTATACTGAAGAACGGCGAGGCATATGATGCTGTCTCTGTTTCTAACAATGTCGGACGTGCCCGCGCAGCGAAACAAATTTGAAGCGCTGTAC
>JAFRSZ010000308.1 GCA_017439205.1 Clostridia bacterium | reverse complement strand
CGAATGCACCAATATGGAGCAATACCGCAATACGCTGATCGCCAAAGGCGGGACCAGCGCCGGCGGCGCCGTGGCGGGCGTGCTCGTGCTTGCGGCTGCGGCTTTCTGCCTGTTCTTTTTGCCGATTGTAATCTGCCTGTTATTTATGTAATAAAAGAAAGCGAGGGGTTTTCATGAAGGTCACAAAAGCGGTGATCCCTGCCGCGGGGCTGGGCACCCGGGTACTGCCGGCATCCAAGGCCGTGCCGAAGGAAATGCTGAATATCGTGGACAAGCCCGCGATCCAGTATCTGGTGGAGGAATGCGCCGCCGCCGGTATTACGGACATTCTGATCATTACAAACCGCGGCAAGGGCGTGATCGAGGACCATTTCGACTATGCCTTTGAGCTGGAAGAGAACCTGAGAAGGAACCCCGCCAAGGCGGACCTTCTGCGCAGCGTGCACGAGGTGGCGGACCTGGCGAACATATATTATCTTCGCCAGAAAGAGACCAAAGGGCTGGGACACGCGATCCTCGCCGCGGAACACTTTGTGAAGGACGAGCCGTTTGCGATACTGTACGGCGACGATATCATTCTGACCTCAGGCGAACAGAAACCCGTGATCAAACAGCTGACCGACGTATTCGAGGCCACCGGCAAGTGCGTCTGCGGCGTGCAGACTTGCACCGAGGAGCAGGTGATGAAATACTGCACGCTGGACGTGACCCCCGCGGGCGGCAACGCATACGACGTGCACAGAATCATAGAGAAGCCGACGAAAGAAGAGATTTTGTCATATTTTTCCATTCTCGGCAGAAACGTGGTAACGCCAGACGTATTCGACCGCATCCGCACGACCGAACCGTGCCCCAGGACCGGCGAGATCTATTTCTCGGAGGCGCTGAGCTCCTTTGCCGAAGAGGGCAGGCTGATCGCGGTGGAATTTGAGGGCAAGCGCTTCGATATGGGCAGCAAGATGGGCATTATGCAGGCCAACTGCGAAGCGGCGCTCGTACATCCTGAGATCGGAGAGGAATTCAAAGCTTATCTGAAAGCGCTGGCTGAAACCATATAAAAGCATGGAAAAGCTGAAAAAGAACGACGTGATCCGCCTTGCCGTGACCGGCGTTACCAGCGAGGGCAGCGGCGTGGGCCATCTGGACGGCCTTGCCGTGTTCGTGCCGGGCGCCGCTGCGGGCGACGTGGCGGAGTGCGTGATCATCAAAGCCAAGGCGAACTACGCCGTAGGCAAAATACTGAAGCTCATTACGCCGTCGGAGGACAGAACGCCCTCCGACTGTTCGGTTTTTCCCAGATGCGGCGGCTGCGTGTTCCGCCACATCAGCTATGAAGCGGAGCTCAGATACAAGGAGCAGCGGGTGAAGGACGCTTTTGAGCGCATCGGGCACCTGAACGTAAACGTACAGCCCATCACCGGCGGCGAACGTTACAACCATTACCGCAACAAGGCGCAGTACCCGGTGACGACGCAGAGCGGCCGACTGGTCGCGGGCTTTTACGCGCCGTATTCCCACAGAGTGATCGGCTGCAGGAACTGCCTGCTGCAGCCGCCGGAATTTGAGGGCATTCTGAAAACCGCAGCCCGCTGGGCGGAAAAATACAAGATCCCCACCTACGACGAACACACCCAAAAGGGGCTTCTGCGCCATATCTATCTCAGGAAAGCCTTCGCCACCGGCGAAATCATGGTTTGCCTTGTTGTAAACGGCGAGAAGCTGTTCAAGGCGAAGGAACTCACAAATGCGCTTCTGAAAGAAAACGCAAATATAAAAACCGTGCTCGTCAACCGCAACACCGAAGATACCAACGTGATCCTCGGCAAAGCGAGCGACGTGCTGCACGGTCCCGGGTATATAGAAGACGTTTTGTGCGGAAAGCGGTTCCGCATTTCTCCCCTCTCGTTTTATCAGGTGAATCACGATCAGGTCGAGCGGCTCTATGAAAAAGCCGCCGCGTTCGCGCTGAAAAACGGCGCGAAGACCGTGATGGACCTTTACTGCGGCGCGGGCACCATCGGCCTTACGATGGCGGATAAGATCGATAAGCTGATCGGCGTGGAGATCGTACCGGAGGCCGTTGAGGACGCGAAGGTCAACGCGAAGCTCAACGGCGTGAAGAACGCCGAGTTTCTCTGCGCGGACGCGGCAAAAGCCGCAGAGATCCTGCGCGAACGGGGCGAAACACCCGACGCCGTGATCCTCGACCCGCCCCGCAAGGGCTGCGACGAAGCTCTTCTGCGTACGGTGGCGCAGATGTCGCCCGAACGCATCGTGTACGTATCATGCGACCCGGCGACGCTGGCCCGCGACTGCGCGGCGCTGACCGGGTTGGGATATCATGTAAAAGAAGCCGCGCCGTTTGATCTGTTTCCGCGTACCGCGCACGTGGAAACTGTATGTTTATTGTCCAAACTTCATGAAGCAAAGCATCATATCAACGTAAAGGTAGATATGGACGAGCTTGATCTTACAAGTTCAGAGGCTAAGGCAACATACAAAGAGATTGAGGAGTGGGTGCAAGAAAAGTATGGATTTCATGTGACAAACCTCAATATAGCACAGGTGAAGCAGAAACATGGAATCATAGAGCGTGAAAACTATAATAAGCCTAAATCAGAGAACAGCAGACAACCGGGATGTCCGGAGGAAAAAGTAAAAGCTATAGAGGATGCTTTGAGGCATTTTCAGATGATATAGTAGCTAATTTATCTTCCAGTAGAATCGACTAATGAGATGAGTTTTTTTGAGTGAAAGAACGAAAGGATATATAATTTTGAAAAAGATTTTATATTTGACAGATTTGTCTTACAAAGCAAAAGGAAGAAATTATTCTGAAGAGGATATTTATATAACTGACAAGCTTAAGAATAAATATGATGT
>JAFRSZ010000307.1 GCA_017439205.1 Clostridia bacterium | reverse complement strand
GATGTTTTCGGTTTATTCGTAGGGGCGGGCCTGACCGCCCGTAAAAACCATCTGTTACAGTTTTCCATATGTAAGCGCATAGTGTGTTTTATCGCATACATCAGGCTTAGAGGTATTATGGGCTTTCGGGCGGTCATGCCCGCCCCTACAATCAAATTGAAAGTTTTTCCGCTTTCAGAAATGTTTGCTCCTTTTCTGTCATTCCTTATTAAACATCTCGACAAACTGTAATTTGAATATACCGGGGCGTTCACGCAGATAACGGTGAATTGAATCTTGAAAACCCAGTAAACCTATGGTAAAATATTTTCAGCTATACTTACGGAGTGGTTCTATGAAGATTTCAACCAAAGGCAGATACGCGCTGCGCATGATGACGGAGCTGGCGCAGAATTACGGCGCGGGCCTTGTGCCGCTGAAGGATATCTCCGAGCGGCAGGGTATTTCCAAAAAATATCTGGAGCTCATCGTTTCCTCCATGCACAACAGCGATCTGATCGCTTCCGGCAGAGGCTTTCAGGGCGGCTACCAGCTCGCGAAGCCGCCGAAGCAGATCACGGTGGGCGAGGTCCTCCGCCTTACCGAGGGAAGCCTTGCGCCCGTTGCGTGCCTCGATTGGGACCCCGTTGGCTGCGACCGCCGCGCGGATTGCCCCACGCTTTTTATCTGGCAGGAGCTCGACCGGCGCATCGAGGAATACCTCGATTCCGTCACCCTGCAGGATATCCTCGACCGTCAGGCCGCGGCGTTCGATTATATGATTTAACGGAGATATTTTATGAGCAACGTGTGGACCCTGTTTTTAGAGTCCTTCCCCAAAATACTGCTGCCGGGTCTCACCATGACGATCCCGCTTACGGCAATCTCTTTTTTCAACGCACTCGTGATCGCCGTGATCACGGCCATGGCCGTTTACGCCCGGGTGCCGGTATTAACTCAAATCATACGCGCCTATATCTGGATCTTCCGGGGCACGCCGCTGCTGGTGCAGCTGTTCGTGGTGTTCTACGGCCTGCCGAAGGTGGGCGTGCTGATTAATCCGTTCCCCGCGGCGGTGATCGTGTTCTCCCTCAACGAGGGGGCCTACTGCTCCGAGACCGTTCGCGCCGCGCTCGAGGCTGTGCCGGTGGGGCAGTTTGAGGCGGGCTACTGCGTGGGTATGAGCTATCTGCAGGTGATGCGGCGCACCGTGCTGCCGCAGGCCATGCGCACCGCGTTCCCGCCCCTGTCGAACTCGCTGATCTCCATGGTAAAGGATACCTCCCTCGCCGCCAACATCACGGTCACCGAGATGTTCATGGTCACGCAGCGGATCGTTGCGCGCACCTATGAGCCGCTGGTGCTGTATATCGAGGTGGGGCTTATCTACCTCATCTTCTCCACCGCGCTCACCTTTGTGCAGCGGTGGGGCGAAAAGCGCCTGAGCGCGTATCTGAAACGGGGGTGAGGGCATGCTTCTTGAGATCAAAGGCCTTTGTAAATCCTTCCACGGGCAGCAGGTGCTGAAAAACGTGGATCTCTCGGTGGATTCCGGCGACGCCGCGGTGATCCTCGGGCCCAGCGGCGCGGGCAAGACCACGCTCCTGCGCTGCATGAACTTTCTCGAAACGGCGGATTCCGGCGAGATCACGTTCGGCGGCGTCACGCGGCAGCTCAACGCGATGACGAAGAAAGAGATCCGCGATTACCGCATGCAGACCGCCTTTGTGTTCCAGAATTTCAACCTGTTTTTCAACAGAACCGCCCTCGGCAACGTCACCGAGGGGCTCGTCGTCGCCCGCGGCGTCAATAAGAAGACCGCCCGGCAGATCGGTATGGAGGCGCTTCGCCACGTGGGCCTCGCCGACCACGCCGATAAATACCCGCACCAGCTTTCCGGCGGGCAGCAGCAGCGCGTGGCCATTGCCCGGGCGCTGGCCGCGAAGCCGAAGATCATCTTTTTCGACGAGCCCACCAGCGCGCTGGACCCGGAGCTCACCGGCGAAGTGCTGGGCGTGATGCGCCGCCTTGCGTCCGAGGGCATGACGATGCTGATCGTCACCCACGAAATGGAGTTCGCGCGCACCGTTTCCAACCGTATCGTCTTCATGGAAGACGGCGAGGTGGTGGAGGCGGGCGAAACGCGGCGGATGTTCACAAACCCGCTCAAAGAGCGCACGGCCGCTTTTTTGAATACGACACAAAATGTTCGATTGGAGGAAGAAACATGAAACACGCGAAAAAGGTTATTTCACTTCTGCTGGCGCTGGCGCTCTGCGCCTGCCTGCTCGCTGCCTGCGGCGGCGGAAAGAACAGCGGCGACCCAACGAGCGACGCCCCCGCTGACCTGCTGGCGAAGATCAGAGAGAAGGGCAGCGTCACCATCGCCATGGAGGGCACCTGGGCGCCCTGGACCTATCACGACGAGTCCGACAGACTGGTCGGCTACGATGTGGAAGTGGGGCAGAAGATCGCCGAAAAGCTCGGCGTGGAGGCCGAATTCATCGAGGGCGAATGGGACGGCCTTCTGGCGGGCCTCGAAGCCGGCCGCTACGATATTATGATCAACGGCGTGGATATCACGCCCGAGCGGCAGCAGAAATACGATTTCTCCACGCCCTACGCCTATAACCGCACCGCCGTGATCGTGCGCGGGGACGACGACGCCATCAAAACCATGGAGGATCTTGCGGGCAAAAACACCGCCAACACGATCTCTTCCACCTATGCCGAGGTCGCCGAGAAATACGGCGCCGCCGTGACCGGCGTGGACGACCTGAACCAGACCATGGAGCTGCTGCTGAGCGGCCGTATCGACGCCACCCTGAACGCCGAGGTCACCTTCTACGACTACATGAAGGCGCATCCCGACGCGAACATCAAGATCGCCTGCATCGATCCCGAAGAAACCAGCGTTGCCATACCGATGCGCAAGGGCGACGAAACCGCCTCTCTTCTTGCCGCAGTAAATCAGGCGCTCGCGGAGCTTGCCGCCGAAGGCGAGCTCACCGCCCTTTCCGAAAAGTATTTCGGCACGGATATCTCCCGCAAATGATTTCCCTCAGCAGATGCCGCCCGGCGCACAAAGCCCCCGGGCGGTATTTTTTCGGTTTGTTTTCAGAAATTGATAAAATTACGCAAATGATTGTAAAATTAAGCAAATTAAAAACAAAATTAAGCAAAATTCAGACAAATATCACTTGAAATTAAGCAAATATCGTGGTATCATTACAGCAAAGGGGGCGGTTGGAATGTTAAGCGAGGAACTCATCCGGCTCGCAGACGAGATTTGCCGCAGAAAAACGGAAACGCAGACGGTAGAGGTGAAAGCCGCGCACATGGGCTGTCCTGCGAGACTGTATGATACGCTGTCGTCTTTTTCAAATCAGGACAGCGGCGGGATCATACTCTTCGGGCTCAATGAAAACGACGGATTCCGTCCGGTTGGCGTATATGACGTGAACGACCTTCAGAAAAAAGTGACGGAACAGTGTAATCAGATGTCTCCCGCCGTGCGCGCCGTATTTACCGCGGCGGAATATGAGGGATGTTCCGTCTGCAGCGCGGAGATCCCGTCGATCGATATCACGGAGCGCCCCTGTTTTTACAAGGGGACCGGTCGGGTCAAAGGGTCCTACGTACGTGTGGGCGACGCCGATCTCCCCATGTCCGACTATGAGATCTACGCTTTTGAGAGCTTCAGGAAGCATCAGCACGACGATGAGCGTCCGGTGGAACGCGCCGACCTTTCGATGCTGAATGCGGATAGGCTGCAGACGTATCTGCTGCAGATGCGGATCGACCGCCCGGGGTTTACGCAGCTCAGCGCAGAGCAGGCATATGAAATGCTCGCAATCACGAGGGATTCCGTTCCCACGCTCGCCGCGGTATTGAATTTCGGGATCTACCCGCAGGGGTATTTTCCGCAGCTTGCCGTGACCGCGACCGTGATACCGGGAAAAGAGATCGGCGAAGTGAGCGCGGACGGCGCGCGCTTTCTTGACAACAAACGGATCGAAGGAACGCTTCCCGATATGCTGGAGCAGACGCTCAGTTTCTGCCGCAGGAACATGAAGGTAAAAACCGTGATCGACCCCGAAACGGCAAAACGGCGGGATCAGGCGGAATATCCCATCGAGGCCATCCGCGAAGCCGTGCTCAACGCGCTGATCCACAGAGATTACAGTATCTATACGGAAGGCACGCCGATCCAGATCAGTTTCTTTGCGGATCGGCTGGAGATCCACAGCCCCGGGGGGCTCTACGGACGCATGACCGTGGAAGACCTCGGATTTGCCCGTCCCGATCTTCGCAATCCCGCGCTGGCAACGATGGCGGAATTTCTGCTGAAAACGGAGAACCGGTATTCCGGCATTCCCACGATCCGCCGCGAAATGGCAGCCGCAGGGCTCCCCGCGCCTGTGTTTCAGAACCGAAGGAATGAATTTGTTGTGATCCTGTATAATCATGCCGGGGTATCGGAGCAACAGGCAGATAAGGATATCGTCGCGTTCTGCAGGGTTCCCCGCAGCCGGAAAGAGATCGCCGCCTTTTTGGGCCTGCATTCCGTCAGCTACGCATCCACGCAGTACATCCAGCCGCTGGTAGACGCGGGCGAACTGCGCCTGACCCTCCCGGAGAAACCGAAAAGCACAAAACAAAAATATGTAAAATACTGAGGTTATTTATGAAACGCAAAAAAACAGTGAAAATCCTTTGCGCGGTACTGGCCGCGCTGCTGACGGTCTCCGGCGTAACGTCGGCGATCCTTGCGGACTGCGGGCGGCTGAACGGATACCACCCGCTCAAAACGCCGCGGGAAGGGCAGATCCGCGTCGCCTGCGTGGGCGACAGCGTTACCTACGGGTTCGGCATCCCGCACTTCAGAACCGCGAGCTATCCCGCCGCGCTGCAAAAGCTGCTGGGGGACGGTTACTGCGTCAATAACTACGGGTATTCCGGCAGAACGGCGAGCCTTCTGGGCGACCGGCCCTACCGTACTGAAACGCTCTGCACCAAAAGCCGGGAATTCGCGCCCGATATCGTGGTGATCCTGCTCGGCGCGAACGACTCCAAAACGTTCAACTGGGGTACCGAAATCGGCGGCGAGAACGCCTATCCTGAGATTTTTGAGAATGACCTGAAAGAACTGGTCGCGACGTATCGGGAGCTGCCCTCCCGCCCGAAGGTTTACGTCGCCACGCCTCTGCCCGCCTATGCCGACGGCAGCGGAAAGGTGCGCTACGATATCCGGCCGGACGTGATCCGCGATGAGATCCTGCCGATCGTGAAACGGGTCGCCGCGGCAGGCAACGCGGAGCTGATCGACCTGTATCCGGTGTTTGAGGGCAGGACCGAGCTGTACAGCGACGGGCTGCATCCCACCGCCGAAGGCGCCGCGCTGCTCGCGCAGACGGTTTACGGCGCGATCGTATGACGGGAGAATAATTTCAAAAAAAAACAAAAAAAACCGATTTTTACTGCAACATTTTCAGCCTCCGGACTGTATATATGGCAGAGCGGCACGAAAAGCGGCTCGCATCCATCAAAAAGAGAGGTAAAAAAAGATGAAAAAGTTTACGGCAATTTTTGTTTGTATCATGCTCCTTGTGTCCGGCGTCCTCGTTTTCGCGGGATGCGGCAAAGAGAAAACGCAGAAGGAAACCCCTTCCGATCACGGGCTCACCGGCGGCGAGATCGTCGGCGGATGGACGAAGGCGGAATCCCCCGCGATCACCGAAGAATTCAGAACCGTGTTCAATAAAGCCACAGCGACCCTCGCCGGCGTGGAATATATCCCCGTCGCGTATCTGGCGAGCCAGGTGGTTGCCGGTACGAACCACTGCGTGTTGTGCAAAGCCGCTGCCACGGTGCCGGACGCCGAAACGACCTATGTGATCGTTTATATCTATGAGGATCTGCAGGGCAATGCCGAGATCACCGATACGGCGGAATGCGGCGTGCAGGCAAACCTTTCAAACGACGACGGCGGCTGGGCAGAGCCCGATTCTCCCGCCGTGACGGACGCCGCCCGGCAGGCGCTCACGAAGGCGTGCGAAACGCTTACCGGTATGGAATACGCGCCCGTTGCCCTGCTTGCCGCGCAGACGGTCGCCGGAACGAACTACCGCATCCTCTGTGAAGCAAGAGCCACGGTGCCGGATGCCGAAACGCAGTATGTGATCGTTACCGTGTACGAAGATCCGCAGGGCAATGCCGAGATCACCGAAACGGCCGAATTCGAATCCGCCGCGCTTTCACAGATCGCAAACCCCATCGAGCAGTACGGCAGCAGTATGGAATCGCTTGAAGCTGCGCAGAAAGCCGTCGGTTTTACGCTCACGGTGCCCGAAAGCGTCACCCCCGAAAACTATGTTGTGATCAGCGGCGTCACGCTTGAGGTGGATTTCAGCGGCGGCTATATCCGCAAGGCAAAGGGCGGCGACGATATCAGCGGCGATTACAACGTCTATGAAGCCTCCGAAACCAGAACGGCCGACGGCAGGACCGTTACCCTGAAGGGGAACGACGGCAAGGTGATGCTCGCAACGTGGACCGACGGCGATTATACCTATTGCCTGGGCTTCGCCGAAGGCGTTGCCGAAGAAAAGATGCATTCCCTTGTAAACGGAATAAAGTAACGCCCGCCGTACATGCAGCGGCGCCGTTGAACACTGAAGTAAGGTAGATTTTTATGACGAGAGCAGTACCCGTATCACCGTTTGCCATCCTGTTGAGAAAAGCTTCGCTGTTGCTGGCGGCGCTTGCTCCCGTGCGCTTTGAAACGGAAACGGATACCGCTCTCGTAAAGCAAAAGGCGGCGTATTATTTCGAGCGGTTCGGCAATACGCTCTTGCGGCTGGCGTATTCCTACCTGCACAACACCGAAGACAGCGAAGACGTGCTGCAGGAAACGATGATGCAGTATTTAAGAAGCGCCCCGCGGTTCGAAAACGACAAGCACGCCAAAGGCTGGCTTCTGCGGGTGGCGGCGAATCTCAGCAAAAACAGGATCGGCAGCAATAAGATCCGCAAAACGGACGAGCTGAACGAGGAGCTGGTCGCCGAAGAACGCGAAGATCTTTCCTTCGTGTGGCAGGCGGTGAAGGAGCTGCCCCCGAAGCAGCGGGAGGTCATCCACCTGTTCTATCAGGAGGGTTGCTCAACCGCCGAGATCGCCGGTATCCTCGGCCGCAACGAAAGCACGGTGCGCTCCGACCTGAAGCGGGGCAGGGAAGCCCTGAAAAAAGTATTGAAGGAGGCGTACGATTTTGAATAAGTATAACGAAGCGATGGCGCGCATCGCCGTTTCGAAAGAAACGAAAAACAGGATCTTAAATGAGATCGAAAACGCTGACGTCGGTCAGCCGAAGGTCGTGCGCTTTAAGAACGCAAAAAGATATATCGCGCTCGCCGCCTCTTTTGTTTTTGTGCTGCTCGGCGTGCTCGTTGTTGTCCTTACGAACCGTCAGCCCTATACCGATACCGGCGGCGACCTTACCGGCGGCCCGGCGGTGGAATACCAAAGCGCGAAGGAGCTGCGCAAGGCCTCCGGGATCAAGATCGACGACCTGCAGAACCTGCCCTTCGAGCCCACCGAGACGCTCTATCTGGATTATCAGAATAACCTTGCGGAGATCGTTTATTCCAATGAAACGCAGAGCCTGTTTTACCGCGTTTCAAAGGGGCGCGGCGACAACTCCGGCGACTATAACGAATACGAAACGGTGGAAACGAAGAACACCGGCGGCGTTACGGTTACCGTGAAGGGCAGCGGAGAGCTCATTTACTGCGCGCTGTACGAAAAGGGCGGCCGCTCCTATTCCGTTGTCAGCACCGCTGGGCTTACGTGGGAACAGCTTGAAGCTATGATATCTTAAAATTGCGCGGGGGAGGCGGAACGATGCTGCAGAAAACCGGGTTTTACGTTAAAGATCACGGCGGCGTGCCAACGCTGTTCCATGATGGCGCGCCCTTTCCGGCGGCGGCGTACATGACCTATCTGGAAGAATACGGCTGCTATGCCGATTTCGCACGGGCGGGGTACCGCCTGTTTTCCTTCCCGGCGCTGTTCGCGGGCAAGTGGATCAGCGCCACCGAGGGGCTCACCCCCTTCGGCAAAGGGATCTTCGACGGCGAAACGCCCGATTTTTCCGGCTTCGACGCTTCTGTTTCGCATCTCCTCTCCGTCTGCCCCGAGGCGTATCTCTTCCCGCGCGTGAACCTCAGTATGCCGGACCGGTGGCTTTCGTCGCACCCAACGGAACTCGACGGCGCAGGCAGAAGGGAATCGCTGTTTTCCGAAGCGTGGCTGAACGCCGCGGAGGAGATGCTGCGCGCGCTGATCCGCCACGTGAACGCCGCCCCCTGGCGCGAGCGCATCGCCGGGTACCATCTGGCGGGCGGCAACACCGAGGAATGGTTCCATTTCGATCTGAACGGCGGGCTTTCAGACGCGGCGGAAAGGGGCTTCAAGGCGTTTCTTGAACGCCGGTATCCCGATACCCCGTTTACCGGCCTGCCGGAGCTTTCTCTGCTCGATACGCCCGGTCCATGCCACGGGTCGGACGTCCTTTCAAAATATCTGGAGTTTGCCAACACCGCTGTGGCGCAGGCCGTCGCCCGGCTGGCGCGCGCCGCGAAAAACGAAGCGGGTGAGGGCGTTCTGGTGGGCGCGTTTTACGGCTACGCGCTGGAGGTCTCTTCGCCCCTGTGGGGCTCGCACGCGCTGCAAACGCTTTTAGAATGCGACGCGGTGGATTTCATCTGCTCGCCGTGTTCCTATATCGGCGTGCGCGACCCTGACGCCGACTGGACCGAGATGTACGCCGCAGATTCGGTGCGGCTGCACGGCAAGCTCTGTTTGCAGGAGTGCGATATCCGCACCCATCTCACGAAACCGCTCGGCGATCGCGCCCCGGAATACGATCCCCACGGCATTCTCGAAGCGCCCGTATGGCACGGCCTCAAAAACCGCAAAACGGCAGTATCCATGCTGCGCAAGGTCTTCGGCAGGCAGCTTGTAAAAGGCAACGGCTTCTGGTGGTTCGATATGTGGGGCGGCTGGTACGCCGACCCCGTTCTGATGGCGCAGATGAAACGCTTTGTTGAGATCTTCGTTTCTTCGCTGCGCGATCCGTACCGGGGCAGCGTCGCCGAGGTCGCCGTGTTTTCGGATGAGAGCGTCTTTCGGTACATGACCGCCTGCGGCCGCCGCAACACCGCGCACGAACAGCGAAAGGCCCTCGGGCACATGGGCGCGCCGTACGATATCTTCGATATCTATGATTTCGACGCGGTATTCAGGCGTTACAGGGCGGCGGTCTTTCTGCCCGGTATCGATACCCCCGCGGTTTCGGCGGCAAAAAAGAGCTGCGAAGCAAGCGGCGTCCCGTACCTTTCCTGCGCGGACCGCGACACGCTTTTTACCGCGCAGGAGCTCTCGGCCTTCTGCGAAAACAGCGGCGTGTTTCTCTACGCCGCCCCGGGCGATATCGTTTACGTGAACGCCGGTTCCATCGCGGTATACGCCGTTTCCGGCGGCGAAAAGACGCTCTGCTTCCCGGAACCCGCCGTTCTTTCGGATCTTCTGGACCCCGCCCCGCCTCTCACCGGCGAGCGCGTCTCTTTTGCGATGCTGAAAGGGGAGACGAGGCTGTTCAGAAGGGAGAGCCTGCGTATCGGCCGGGGGAGCGGATGATACGGTAAATTGGGATTTGTCGGGCTGTGCCCGACAGCGATATGAATTCCTTTCGAAATTCGCGATATATCCCTTCGGGATGCGAGATGCCTTCGGCGCGATATGTCCCTTCGGGACGAGAAAAAGGAATTCATATCATATCGCACGTGAGCGTACGCGAGCGTATAT
>JAFRSZ010000306.1 GCA_017439205.1 Clostridia bacterium | reverse complement strand
GTGCCGATGTTTACATGGGGTTTCGTTCTTTCGAATTTAGCTTTTGCCATGAGAAATTTGACCTCCTTATGGTGGATAAATTAAATCTTGTACATTATATCAAATGTTTTCGGCAAATGCAAGACATTTGATAAATTTTATATGCCAATTTTATTTTTTGCAGATGGCGTCTGCAATGCTTTTGGGAACCTGCGCGTAATGGCTGGGTTCCATGACGTACTGTCCTCTGCCCTGCGTTTTGGAACGCAGATCGGTGGCGTATCCGAACATGGACGCAAGCGGCACGTCGGCGTTCACCTGCGTGGCGCCGTTGCGGTTCTCCTGATCGCGGATCATACCGCGGCGGCCGTTGATATCGCCGATCACCGTACCGAGATATTCATCCGGCACCGTTACGGCGATCTTCATGATGGGCTCCATAAGAACGGGAGCGGCTTTCGCCATCGCATCCTTAAAGCCCATGGATCCGGCAAGCTTGAACGCAAGCTCGGAGGAGTCCACTTCATGATAGGAGCCGTCGTAAAGCGTGACTTTCACGTCCACAACGCCGTAACCTGCAAGCACGCCGGTAAGCATGGCGCCCTTGACGCCGGCCTCTACGGCAGGGATATACTCTTTGGGGATCGCGCCGCCCACGATCTCGTTGACGAATTCGAAGCCCTTTTCGGGGTTCGGCTCAATACGCATCTTAACATGACCGTACTGGCCGTGGCCGCCGGACTGACGCGCGTATTTGGTATCCGTTTCAGCCACCTTGGTGATGGTTTCACGGTAAGCAACCTGCGGCGCGCCGACGTTGGCTTCCACGTTATACTCACGCAGCATTCTGTCTACGATGATCTCGAGGTGGAGCTCGCCCATACCGGCGATGATGGTCTGGCCGGTTTCTTCATCCGTATAATACTTGAACGTGGGATCCTCTTCGGAGAGCTTCATCAGCGCAACGCCCATCTTTTCCTGACCGGCACGGGTCTTTGGTTCGATGGCAACGCGGATCACGGGCTCGGGGAATTCCATCTGTTCAAGAATGATCGGTTGTTTTTCGCTGCACAGCGTATCGCCCGTGGTGGTGTTCTTCACACCAACGACGGCGCAGATATCGCCGCAGTAGCACTGCTCAAGGTCGGCGCGGTGGTTCGCGTGCATCTGCAGGATCCGCCCGAGGCGCTCGTGCTTGCCCTTGGTGGAGTTATAGACCGTGCTGCCGGACTGCGCGATACCGGAATACACTCTGGTAAAGCACAGCTTGCCCACGAAGGGATCGGCTGCGATCTTGAACGCCAGCGCGGAGAAGGGCGCGTCGTCGGATACTTCACGGGTGGTTTCTTCACCCGTTTTCGGGTTGATGCCGTGTACGGCGCCGATATCGAACGGCGAGGGCATATAATCGACGATCGCGTCAAGCAGCTTCTGCACGCCCTTGTTGCGGTAAGACGTGCCGCAGCAAACCGGCACCATCTCGTTTGCGATGGTGGATTTGCGGATGCACTGCTTGATCTCGTCGACCGTGAGCTCTTCGCCTTCAAAGTATTTTTCCATCAGAGCCTCGTCCTGCTCGGCGACGTGCTCAACAAGCTCGTCGTGATATTTCTGCGCGAGCTCAAGCATATCGTCCGGGATCGGGACGATTTCGGTTTTAAGGCCCTCTTTGTCGTCATATACGGTCGCGTTCATTTCAACAAGGTCGATAATACCCTTGAAATCCGCCTCCGCACCGATGGGCAGCTGAATGGGAACGGCGTTGCATTTGAGCCGGTCCTTCATCATATCGATCACGTGATAGAAGTTCGCGCCCATGATATCCATCTTGTTGATGTATACCATTCTCGGGACGTGATACTTATCAGCCTGACGCCATACGGTTTCAGACTGCGGTTCCACGCCGCCCTTTGCACACAGGACGGTTACGGAACCGTCGAGCACACGCAGGGAGCGCTCGACCTCAACCGTAAAATCCACGTGGCCGGGAGTATCGATAATGTTGATACGGTGATCTTTCCAGAAGCACGTAGTAGCGGCGGAGGTAATGGTGATGCCTCTCTCCTGCTCCTGCGCCATCCAGTCCATTGTGGCGTCGCCGTCGTGGGTTTCGCCGAGCTTATGGTTGATGCCCGTATAAAACAGAATGCGTTCGGTGGTTGTGGTTTTTCCGGCATCGATATGAGCCATGATACCTATATTTCTCGTTAACTCAAGTGATACCTTTCTGGGCATAGTTTCCTCCAAACAAATGAACTGCGATACGGTATATAACGGCTTTTACCAACGGAAGTGGGAGAACGCCTTGTTGGCCTCGGCCATCTTGTGCGTATCCTCGCGCTTTTTGAACGCGGAACCGGTCTGGTTCACGGCATCCATGATCTCGTTGGCAAGTCTTTCCTTCATGGTTCTCTCGCTGCGGTTTCTCGCATAAAGAGTGATCCATCTGAGACCCAGAGTCTGGCGTCTGTCGGGGCGGACCTCGATCGGAACCTGATAGGTGGAACCGCCGACTCTGCGCGCCTTTACTTCAAG
This sequence comes from Clostridia bacterium, assembly GCA_017439205.1. Classification (GTDB taxonomy): domain Bacteria; phylum Bacillota; class Clostridia; order Oscillospirales; family Acutalibacteraceae; genus RUG806. The sequence goes on along the minus strand of JAFRSZ010000306.1, from coordinate 4,844 downwards.
CAAAGGCATTACGTTTTCCATAGCGGCCTCGAACACTTCAAGAGGTTCTTTGCCGGTTTTGGTGCGGATGATGTCGAATGCATCATACACGATTTTCTGCGCAACACCCTTTTTGCCGTCGTACATGACGGAGTTGATCAGGCGTGTTACGAGTTTTGAGTTGTAAAGCGGATCAGGCAAAACGTCACGTTTTGCGATATTGCCTCTTCTTGGCACTTCGCTTCCCTCCTTCATAGTAATGATATCATAGGTACTCGAGTGACAAATTCCCGTTGCGCCAATGAGAGGTTTTATATATAAAACTCACATTGGTGAATAAATTCAGCCTGCAAGAAGATTTTGTCTGTTCGAATGAGTCGCAATCCCAACGGAATTACTTTTTCTTGGCTTTCGCCTTCTTGGCGCCGTACTTGGAACGGCTCTGCATTCTGCCGTTAACGCCCTGCGCGTCGAGGGTGCCTCTGATGATGTGGTAACGCACACCGGGAAGGTCCTTAACACGGCCGCCTCTGATCAGAACCACAGAGTGCTCCTGCAGGTTGTGGCCCACGCCCGGAATGTAAGCGGAAACTTCGATCCCGTTCGTGAGACGAACTCTGGCGAGCTTTCTGAGCGCGGAGTTGGGCTTCTTGGGGGTATCGGTTTTAACGACCGTGCACACGCCTCTCTTCTGGGGAGAATTGTGGTTGGTGGCAACGTTCTTTTTGGAGTTGAAACCTTTACCGAGAGCGGGAGCCTTCGACTTCTTCTCAAGAGACTTTCTCGAATTGTGAACGAGCTGGTTGAATGTTGGCAAGCTATCGCACCTCCTTTTTATTTATTATATATCATTAAGGGAAATATTCATGCAAATATTTCCCTTACTGACAGAAAAGACATCAACGGTTTAATATTTTACCATTAATACAATGGTTTTGTCAACACCTTTTACAAATATTTTATTTAATTTTCGTCATTATTGCCGAAAGAATAATCGCTGTCGGCATGTACGGTAATGGGCGCGGGCGTGATCTGCACATCGGCATAGCAGCGCATACCGGTACCGGAGGGCAGGAGCTTACCGATGATCACGTTCTCTTTCAGGCCGAGCAGCGGATCCACCTTGCCCTTGATGGCGGCGTCGGTGAGCACGCGCGTGGTCTCCTGGAAGGAGGCGGCGGAAAGGAACGAATCGGTGGCAAGGGACGCCTTGGTGATACCAAGCAGAACAGGCTCGCAGGTGGCGAGGATGGGCTCGTAGCCTTCCGCTTCCGCTTTTGCCTTCACCGCTGCGTTTTCAGCCTTGAATTCGGACTTGTCGACGGACGCTCCGGGAAGCAGCTTGGTATCGCCGGGCTCGATCACGCGCACTTTGCGCATCATCTGGCGGATGATAACCTCGATGTGCTTGTCGTTAACGTCAACGCCCTGCGTACGGTAGGTCTTCTGCACTTCACGGATCAGGTAGTTGTGTACGGCCTCAACGCCGAGCACCTCAAGGATGTCGTGCGGGTTTACGGAGCCTTCCGTAAGCTCTCTGCCCTTCTCTACCACGTCGCCCTCCTCAACGGTTTTACGGAAACCGTAAGGAATGGTGTATTCTTCTCTGCCTTCTTCGCCGGTGATCAGGATGTTCTCGGCGCCCTTCTTGCCTTCCACGAAGGATACCGTACCGCCGATACGGGCAAGGATGGCAAGGGTTTTGGGCTTTCTTGCCTCAAACAGCTCTTCAACGCGGGGAAGACCCTGGGTGATATCGCTTGTGGTGGTAACGCCGCCGGTGTGGAACGTACGCATCGTAAGCTGCGTACCGGGCTCGCCGATGGACTGCGCCGCGATAATACCCACGGCTTCGCCGATGGAAACGGAACGGCCGGTGGCAAGGTTTCTGCCGTAGCACTTCTTGCATACGCCCTTAGAGGCTTCGCAGGTGAGCAGCGAACGGATAACGACCTTCTTGAAGCCTTTTTCAACGATGCGCTTCGCGTCGTTTTCGGTCATCATGTGTTCGTTATCCATAATGAGCTCGCCGTTTTCGTCCGTAAGAGGATTCAGCAGATAACGGCCGGTAAGGCGCTCCTGCAGGCTTTCGATCATACGGTCTTCATCGCCGTAGATATCGGATACCTCAAGGCCTTCGGTGCAGCCGCAGTCGTTCTCGCGGATGATCACTTCCTGCGATACGTCTACCAGACGGCGCGTAAGATAACCGGAGTCGGCAGTACGAAGGGCGGTATCGGCAAGACCTTTACGGGCGCCGCGGGAAGAAATGAAATACTCAACCACGGAGAGGCCTTCACGGTAATTAGACTTGATGGGGATCTCAATGGTCTGACCGGCGGTGTTTGCGATCAGGCCGCGCATACCGGCAAGCTGGTTCAGCTGGGACGCGGAACCGCGGGCGCCGGAGTGGATCATCATGTGGATCGGGTTGCTGAGATCAAGGTTATCCTTGAGTTCCTGCGATACCTTGGTGGTGCACTCGTTCCAGACCTTGATCACGGCGGTGGAGCGCTCCATATCGCTGTACTTACCTCTGCGGTACATCTTCATGATCTCATCGACCTCGGCCTGCGCCTCGTCGATATACGTCCGCTTGGTTTCGGGGATGATCGCGTCGAATACGGAAACGGTGATGCCGCTCACGGTGGAGTAGCGGTACCCCTGGTTCTTGATCTTATCGAGCACGTCCGCGGCGAGGTTGGTGCCGTGTACGCTGATGCACTTTTCAATGATCTTGCCGAGGGCTTTCTTTTCAACGAGGAAATCCACCTCAAGCTGTACCATGCTGGCGGGATCGGAAGGATCTCTGGTAACGAAGCCCAGATCCTGCGGCACGGGACGGTTGAAGATCACCTTGCCGAGCGTGGTGGGAACGATGGCGGTATAAGTAACGCCGTTGATCTCTTTTGTGAAGCGGATTTTGATGGGGGCGTGCAGCTGCAGAGAACCCTCTTCGTAAGCCATCACGGCTTCGTCTTCATCTTTATATACGTGGCCGGCGCCGCGTTCGTTCTCTCTTACGGTGGTAAGATAATAGGAACCGAGCACCATATCCTGCGTGGGAACCGTAACGGGCTTGCCGTCGGAGGGTTTGAGCAGGTTGTTGGCGGCCAGCATCAGGAAGCGGGCTTCCGCCTGCGCCTCGGAAGAAAGCGGCACGTGAACGGCCATCTGGTCGCCGTCGAAGTCCGCGTTGAATGCGGTACATACAAGGGGATGAAGCTTGATGGCGCGGCCTTCAACAAGGATCGGCTCAAACGCCTGAATGCCGAGACGGTGCAGCGTAGGCGCACGGTTCAGCATCACGGGATGATCCTTGATCACGGTTTCAAGCGCGTCCCAAACCTCGGGGCCGGCTTTATCGACCATTTTTCTGGCGTTTTTGATGTTTTTGGATATCTCGAGCTCCACAAGACGCTTCATAACGAAGGGCTTGAACAGCTCCAGCGCCATCTCTTTGGGAAGACCGCACTGGTAGATCTTGAGTTCGGGGCCTACCACGATAACGGAACGGCCGGAATAGTCGACGCGCTTACCGAGCAGGTTCTGACGGAACCGGCCCTGCTTGCCTTTCAGCATATCGGAAAGGCTCTTGAGCGGGCGGTTGTTGGGACCGGTGACCGGGCGGCCGTGACGGCCGTTGTCGATCAGGGCGTCAACGGCTTCCTGCAGCATTCTCTTTTCGTTGCGCAGAATGATCTCGGGAGAACCGAGCTCGATCAGCTTCTTTAAACGGTTGTTGCGGTTGATCACACGGCGGTAGAGGTCGTTCAGGTCGGAGGTGGCGAAACGGCCGCCGTCGAGCTGGACCATCGGGCGGATATCCGGCGGGATCACGGGGATCACGTCCAGGATCATCCATTCGGGCTTGTTGCCGGAAAGACGGAAAGCGTCCACGACTTCAAGGCGCTTGAGGATACGGGCGCGCTTCTGGCCGTTGGCGGTTTCAAGCTCGGCGCGAAGCTGGGCGGCGAGCTCTTCCACGTCGATCTCGGCAAGCAGATCCTTGATGGCTTCGGCGCCCATGCGGGCGTCAAAGGAATCGGCGTCGTATTTTTCGGCCATGTCGTCGTATTCCTTGTCGGATATCACCGCGTACTTTTCAAGCGGCGTATCGCCGGGATCCACAACGATGTATTTGGCAAAATAAAGCACTTTATCCAAATCGCGGGGAGATACGTCCAGCATCAGGCCGATACGGGACGGGATACCCTTGAAATACCAGATATGCGAAACCGGGCACGCAAGCTCGATGTGGCCCATGCGCTCTCTTCTGACCTTGGCTTTTGTGATCTTAACGCCGCACTTCTCGCAGGTCTTGCCCTTGAAGCGGACGCGTTTATACTTACCGCAGTGGCATTCCCAGTCCTTCACCGGCCCGAAGATCTTTTCGCAGAAAAGACCTCCCATTTCCGGCTTCAGCGTGCGGTAGTTGATGGTTTCGGGCTTGGTCACCTCGCCGTAAGACCATTCGCGGATGGACTCGGGAGAAGCAAGACCGATCTTGATGGATTCAAAGTTCAGCTCGTTATAATTCTCTTCTGAATATCTTTTAACAGTTACTGCACCGTCACTCATCGCTTAAGCAGCTCCTTCTATATTTTTTTAGATGACAGGAAATCAATAGTCTTCGTCGTTCTCGAACTTTGAAGTGATATCGTAGTTGTCGTCTTCCGAGTCAAGATAAAAGCCTTCGTTCACATCTGAGGAAACCGTAAAGAAGTCTTCATCGTCGTCATCCGGATCATAATCGGAATCGCTGTCGCGCGTCTGGAAGCCGTCGGCGTCTTCCGTGTCGTTCACGATCTCGGATTCGTCGGCGATCTCGTTCGCGAAGCCGCCGTCGCCCTCGTCGTCGTAAT
>JAFRSZ010000029.1 GCA_017439205.1 Clostridia bacterium | reverse complement strand
GTTTGCCAACGCGAATACAAACAGCAGACAAAGATAGATCCAATAGACGTCGATCACCCCGAGCCACTTCACGAACAGTGTAAACGATGCCGGCCCGGAAATGAACAACAAAATCAAAAACAGACACACCGTCTGCTCTTTCCGCGGCGCCTGCAGCAGGACCCGTTCCAACAAAAAACAGAGCGCCAGGAAAACAGCACAGGAAACGCGGAGGAGAAAGCGGAAAGATCAGGCACGTCCACCTGATCGAAAACAGGCGGTAAACCGCGCCGGGCAGGAATCTTGAACAAAACCCAGCCCGTAATCTACCGTGTAAAACGTGATAAAGTGCTCGTTCAGACGCCACGGGGAAAGATTGTTTCCCACAAGGATCTGATACGCCATAACAAAGACGAACAGACCGAAACAAACCCTGTGCGAAACAAAAAAACGTTTGACCCTCGACATGGTTTCCGGCTCCTTTCGTCAATCGTGTTCCTCAACAAGGCGGATCTCCTGCTTGCCGTATACGGATGCGCCGCGGCGGCGCCCGTACCAGACCGTATCTCTGGCATACTCGAATATATCGGTATATACCGTTTTCGGGATAACCGTAAGCGTATTGCAGACCTGCCGAAGGGGCTGCGGCGCTCCGCTTAAGATCCCCTCGAAATACGTATGCAGATCGTGGGAGAACCGCTCGCTGCGTTCACCCTCAAACGGTTTGCGCAGCATCATCAACTGATAGCGCGAAAGCTCTTCAAAGAAATCCGCCGGGATCTCAAAGCGCGCGAGGAAGGACCGCAGCGTATCCCAGACGCCCTCAAGATCGCTTATGATCTCCAGGAACGCGCCCTCTTCGAAAAACCACGTCACATGGCCGAATTTTTCGTTGTGATAATTCCAGTCGCCGGAGAGCGAGGATTCATATTTTTCGCGGAACTGCCGCCAGAGCTCGCCCAACAGCCCCCCGTCGGCAAGGATGAATTCCAGCAGGGCTGAATAAAAATCGTAGTATTTTACATGCTTTTCCGCATTGAGCCAGATAGCGAAATACCGCAGGATGCCCAGCGCGTGGAAGCACTGCACGCACACCGAAAACAGGTTCGCGTACACCCAGTCGTCGGCGCTGAGCGTATTGGTGGCGCGCACGAGATACGAGTATTCGGGCACCTCTTCGTCCCGCTCGGGAGCGCTGTGGATATGGTTGAAGCCGACCTTCATCACCTGAATGCCGTATTTCTCGACATACGCGGGATCGCTCATTTCGGCGTTCGGCAGCATTTCGCAATGGTATACGCTCAAAGAATTGTGCTGCCCACTCTCGAGCAGGCGGCAGATGCCGCTGCAGAAGCTCTCTCTGGTTTCGCCCGGCAGACCGAGGATCAGCTCGGAATAACAGGGGATGCCGGCCTCATGGTAGCGCTGCACCAGCGAGGAAAAATGCTCCATCGTGAGGTTCTGCCGACCGATATTGCGAAGAGCGTTGGGTGAAAGGGTTTGATAGGCAAGCGTAGCGCCTTTATCCATGCCCTCGCGGTTTAAGATGGAGCAGATCCGGAAAACGCGGTCCGCGCTGTTTTTCTCGTAACAGGGGCGGAACACCTCGGGATAGCCGAGCGCGCGCTTGGTTTCCACAAGGTATTCGGCGATCTCCACATCGCGCGGGAACATACCGAAGTTGCTGTCGCCGCAGAAGCAATAGGCCACCTTATGCTCACCGAGCCAGCGGATCTCCGCCTTTACGCGCTCCATCGGGAAAAAGCGCATGCGCTTATCGGTGACCCAATCGCAATACGCACACCGGTACGGGCAGCCGCGGTTGGTTTCCAGCACCGACAGGAATTCAAAATCGGGATATTTCTCAAACAGGGGATCGAACACGCCGGTGAGATACGGAGAAGGAAGCTGTTCCAGATCGCAGAGCGAGGCGCGCGGCGTACACACGGGTCTGCCGTCGGCGCCGCGGTAAGCAATGGAGGGCACATCGGAAATATCCCCCTTGGAAAGCGCGATCAAAAGCTGCGCGAACACCTCTTCGCCTTCACCGAAATTCAGCAGGTCCACCTGCGGCAGCTCGTTCAGCAGGGAACCGTCCGCCCGCACGCTGTGCCCGCCGAAGTTGATCAGACAATCGGGATACTTTTCTTTAATACGCTTTGCGAGCGCCTTGTTGTATTCCATATTCCATACGCTGCACGAGAAAGCCACAAGATAGGGATCCCGCAGCTTCAG
>JAFRSZ010000305.1 GCA_017439205.1 Clostridia bacterium | reverse complement strand
TTGCCTTCATCTGCCACCGGCAGCGGCAAGCCTTTTCGACCAATTCCACCACGGGTGCATTTTTATGAATAATGAAAAATGAACTCAGTTTTCCGGTGCGCCTGTTGCAGCGTGGCCTCTTACGCGTTTTTGTATCCCTACGATTGGCAGCTCCTGCAGCATGCCGAGGTAGATGCACAGGATCGCCCCGGTGCCGAAGATCAGCGCCACGGTATATTGCGGGCGGGAGAACATCATAATTTTGAAAAAGATGAGCAGGATCAGAAGCACGATCATGAAGATCGAGATCAGTATGCATCCGCCCCAAAGGATGTATTTCGTCGCCTTTTTGAATTTGCAGGTGCACACGCACACGCAGTAAGCAAGGTAGGGGATAAACTCAAGCAGCGTGATGATGGGGTAGGTTTCGCCGACGCCCACCTCCACGGAGATGAGCTGCCGGATCAGCAGCGAAAGGAAATACGCGGTGGGCGGCATGATCAGGATCATCGGCCGGTCCATCGCCATTGTGATCGCGTAGCAGCCGAAGGTGACGCAGGCGGTGAGGGGCACGATCACGTCGAACACCACTTCAAGCACGTCGTGCTTCATGAAAACGAACTGCAGGATCAGCAAAAAGAACGCGGCCAGCGCGCAGATGATCGCATTCAGTACGTTTTTATGTGAAAACACGAACCCGGGCATTTCGCGTAACGGCATACGGCACGGCGTCCTTTCTTCAATAGAATATTTTAATTATACTATATTCTTCGTTAAAACACAAGTATTTTATTTTCGTAATAATTTTACCGGAATGCGGGCATGCTGAGTTTGAGGTGTATTCATATGAAACGCAGAAAAAAGGCGGCCTTTGAAAAACGTCCGGCGGCGCTGTTCCTCTTATTGTGCGCGCTGTTCGCAGCGGTATTGACACGTCTGGCGTACCTGCAGACCGGCCTGCGCGCGGCGGTGGCGGCGGATACCGGTGAGAAAACAGTGGCTGTGGCGCAGTCCCGCGGGTATATTTACGACCGCAATCTTGTTCCGCTGGTGAATACCGAAACGCGCAGCGTGGCTGCGGTTTTGATGGGCGACGCCACGCGCGATCTGGTGCCGGGCGGCGCCGAACTTCTCTATGGCAGCGCGGACGCGCAGAACGTGCTCGTTACATTTATAAGCGAAACGCCGGTAAAGGAAACGCCCTGCAGCACGAATATCCGTACCGTGGTGCGAAACGGTTCCCGGCAGCTTTGCACGCACCTGATCGGCTATACGGACGTTTCAGGGGCGGGCGTGTGCGGCATAGAAAAATCCTTTGATAAGATCCTGAACGACGCTGCGGGCAATATCGGCGTCAGCTATACCGCAAACGGGCTGGGGGAAGCCATCGCGGGAATGGGGATAAGTATCAAAGATGAAAACTATGATTCTCCCGCCGGGGTGGTCCTCACGATAGACGCCCGCGCGCAGCGGATCGCGGAGGATGCGCTCGACGCTTCTGAAATCAAAAAAGGCGCAGCCGTTGTGCTGGCGGCGGATACCGGCGAGATCCTCGCGCTGGCGAGCGTGCCCGCGTACGACGTAAAGAATCTTGCCGCCTCACTGCACGACCCGGATCTGCCTTTCCTGAACCGTGCGCTGGCGGCGTATCCGGTGGGATCGGTGTTCAAGCCCTTTGTGGCTGCCGCGGCGATGGAGCACGGCGTTATCTGTCCCGAAGACTACGAATGCACCGGGCAGATCGCGGTGGAGGAGCTAACGTTCCGCTGCTTCAGCGGCGTATCCCACGGTGAGATCGGCCTCTCCGGCGCAATCGAGCGATCGTGTAATTGCTATTTCATCAGCCTCGGGCAGACGCTTGGCGCCGAAGCGCTCACCGAAACCGCCGCGCTGTTCGGCTTCGGCACACAGATCCGCCTTACGGGGGATATCCTTTCAGCCGCGGGGAACCTGCCGGATGCGGCGCGTCTTTCTTCGCCCGGCGCGCTCGCGAATCTCAGCTTCGGGCAGGGGGAGCTGCTGGCGTCGCCCCTGCAGCTTGCGGCCGCTTTCGCCGCGATCGCAAACGGCGGCGTTTACCGCGCGCCGTATCTTACCAAAGCGCTGGTGGACGGCACGAAAACGGAATACGCCTACTATAAAAACGAAACCGAAAACCGGGCTGCGAGCGAAGAGACCTGCAGGATCCTCGGCGTGTGCCTCCGACAGAATATGCTCGAAGGCACCGGAAAAACCGGCGCAAGCGACCTTTTTGCCGCCGCGGGCAAAACCGCCACCGCACAAACCGGCGATATCAAAGCGGACGGCACAGAGCGGCTCTGTACCTGGTTCTGCGGGTATTTCCCCTATGAAGCGCCGCAGTTCGTTGTCGTTGTGTTCAATGAAGACGGCGCCTTTGCGTCGGAAGACTGCGCTCCGGTGTTCCGCGCGATCTCCGAGGAGATCTGGCGCGCCGGGCTGCAACCGTAAAAAATACGGTAAAATAATGCAACAAAACGCGCGAAACGTCCGTCTGATATACGGATGCATATCCGAAAGGAGAATCAATATGAAAAAGGCGTTTAAGATCTTAGTCCCCGTGCTCGTCGTTTTGCTGATCGCGGGCGGGCTGCTCTTCGGCTTCGCGCACGGCAAAACCATGGGAAGGGGAACGCTGTTGAAGGGCGCCAACGACGTCGTTTTCTGGATCGACGAAAGCGGCAGCCCGATCCTGCTTTCATATATGAATGATACGGTACGAAAAACCGCCGAAAAGCTTGAAACCGGCGACGCGATCCTGCTGCTTTGCGACGGTATCGAAGAATCATACCCGGGCCGCACCGGCTGCTATCTGCTGGTACGTACCGGCGGCGGAAAAGAGATCCCAGCCGAAACGCTCAATGAGCTTGCCGCAATGGGATGGATCGAGGCAGCCGGGAATTAGAGAGAAAAATTGGAATTTA
>JAFRSZ010000304.1 GCA_017439205.1 Clostridia bacterium | reverse complement strand
TTTGGCGCACTGTTCAATTAACAATTAACAAAGAACAATTAACAATTTCGGAAAACGCTTGCGCGTTTTGATTATATAAAAATCTTTACGAAAGAAGGAAAAGCCTGCTCATCCGATGAGTATAATCGGGTAAGGGCGGATTCTCACCTGTCGGTTCGGTCGGTGCTTCTGTGGCATACGCCACAGAGATCGCCACCGGCGATCCGCACCCTTCATCAATTGTTAATTGTTAATTTTTAATTTTTCATTGGCGCGCGCTGTGCGCTAAATTCCAATTTGCCTTCCGCAGAATTCACGAAGGAACGCTTCCGCGTTCAGGTGGGCGATCCGTTCCTTTTCATCGTCGGTGAGGGGCATGGTTTCGAGCACCTTGATCTGGTAAACGGGGTCCTCCACCGGGTAATCGGAGCCGAAGAACACGCGCTCAACGCCGTAGCCGCGGATGTATTTCATCGCCCGCTCTTTCGCCATATGGCTCATGCTGGAGCAGGTGTCCACAAACAGGTTTTCTTTGTCTTTCAGCAAAGGGAAGGCCTCTTCCTGCAGGCTCCACGCGCCCAGATGCGCCGCGATCACGGTCAGCCGCGGGAACAGATCCATCACGCGCCTGATGCGCGCGGGGCGGGAATACTGCGTGCGGAAATCGCCGGAGTGGAATATCACCGGCAGCTTGCCCTGTACGGCGTCGTACAGCGGGAAAAGACGTTCGTCGTCAATATTGAAGCGCTGCATGTCCGGGTGCAGCTTTACGCCGCACAAACCGAGTTCTTCAAAGCCCGCGAGCTCGTCCGTTATGTTTTCGTCCGCCGCGTGCACGGTGCCGAAGGCGATGAAGTGCGGGTCCTTTTTCGCGGTCTCGGCGGCGTAGAGATTGCAGCTTCGCACCAGCCGCGGCAGGACCGCCACCGGCAGGATCAGGCTGTGCGTGATGCCGGAGGCGCCGTCCAGCGCGCGCTTTTCTTCGGGCGTGCCCACGTAGGGGCTTACCAGATCGTAAAAATCGCAGGTGGCGACGGTGGCCTTGCGCGCGATTGCGGGGGGATAGACGTGGGAGTGAAAGTCGATGTATTGCATATGAACCTCTTTTTTTAATTCGGAATTCGGAATTCGGAATTCGGAATTCGGAATTTCCGGATTATTTTAAGAATCCCTCAATAATCACCGCTTCGGCTTCTTCCTCGCTCATGCCGAAGGTCATCAGCTTCAGAAGCTGGTCGTTGTTGATGCGGCCGATGGCGGCCTCGTGGATGATCTCGGCGTCCGCGTCGTTGGCGGCGATCTCGGGGATGGAGCGGATCTTCGCTTTGTCCATGATGATACTGTCGCACTGTACGTGCGCCCTGCCTGCGGCGTTGCCCACGGCAACGGGGTTGAACACCTGCTCGCTGCGGTCCTTCGCGACGGAGCGGGAAACGATCTGCGACGAGGCGTTCTTGCCGTTTAATTCCACCCGCATGTTGGATTTCGCCGTTTGGTCGCCGTGGGTCATCAGGCGTTCGGTGACGTTGAACTTTGCCCCCGCCTCCAGAAAGGCGTTGGTTTCGCGCAGGGTGCTGTCGATGCCGCCGATCTGGGCGGTCTCCATTTCGCAAACGGCGTTCTCGCCCAGAAAGACCTCGGTGACCGGGTTCATCACCCTGCCGCCGGTCCCGTCGCCCTCGCCGTAGTGCTTTTCGATATATTTTACCCTTGCGTTTTTGCCGATGAAAAAGCGGTGAACGCCGTCGTGCCGCGCCTCTTCACAGCCGGAATTGTGGATGCCGCACCCGGCGATCACGGTCACGTCCGCGTCTTCGCCGATATAAAAATCGTTGTATACGGTATCCGCCACGCCGGTTTCGGTGATGATCACCGGGATGAACACGGTTTCTTTTTTCGTGCCGGGCAGAACGTTTATATCTATGCCGGGCTTGTCGGTCTTGCTTACGATCTGCACGTGCTCGGTGCTGCGGCGGTCCAGCCCCTGTCCGTTTTTGCGCACGTTGAACGCCGCGTTTTCGGGCTTCAGACTGAAACCGGAGATGGTGTCAAGCAGGGTTTTATCGGTGATGTTGAGCATGCTTTTGCCTCCTTATTTGCCGCGCATGTCGCAGGCGACGTCGAATTCTCTGCCGAGCGCCGGCAATATCCGGTCGCGCGGGCCCTGCGTGCGGATCTTCCCGTCCGCGATCACGATGATCTCGTCCGCCAGCTTCATGATGCGCTCCTGATGGCTGATGATGATCACGCTTTCGTTTTTCTGGCTCGCGATGCTGCGGAAGCTCTGCACCAGCATCGAAAAGCTCCACAGGTCGATGCCGGCCTCCGGTTCGTCGTAAATGGCGAGCTGAAGCTGCCGCGCCATGATGGTGGCGATCTCGATGCGCTTGACCTCGCCGCCGGAAAGGGACGCGTCCACCGCGCGGTTCAGGTAATCCTTTGAGCAGAGGCCCACCTTGGTGAGGTAGGCGCAGCACTCGTTTTCGGGCAGGTCGCGGCCCGAGGCAAGGCTCAAAAGCCTTCGCACCGTAAGCCCCTTGAAGCGGGGCGGCTGCTGAAAGGCGTAACCGATGCCCTTTTTGGCGCGTTCGGTAAGCGAGAGATCTGTGATATCTTCGCCGTTGAAGACGATGCTTCCGGCGGTGGGCCGCTCGATGCCCATGATGAGCCGCGCCAGCGTGGATTTGCCGCCGCCGTTGGGCCCGGTGAGCACTAAAAATTTACCGTCTTGAAGCGTAAAGCTGACGTCGTTGATGATGCCGGTATCCGTGCCCGGTACGGTAAAAGAGAGATTTTTTACTTCTAACATGGGGGATCCTTTCTGTGGAAATTCCAATTTATCTCGACATAAACCAGACGATCGCCGCCGCGGCCGCGATCTGCAGCACGATGATCAACGGCAGGCCGATCATGAACTTTTTGTGTTTTGTTTTGTGCCGGATCAGCAGCATGGTGAGATACATCGGCAGCGCGCCGCCCAGCGCGCCGCAGAGCAGCAGCGTCTTTTCGGGGATACGGCTGCGGGGGCGTTTTTTCGCCGCGATCTTATCGTAAACGGTAACGGCCACGCCGATCAGAGAGATCAGTGCCAGCCAGCCGATGAGCGCCCATACTGCGGGGCGCATCAGAATTCCACCTTCACCGCGCACTCGCCCTTGCCGTCGTTTACCTGCAGAAGGAAGGCGTCGCCGAGAGCTTTCAGCGTGTATTTTTTGGAGGCGTAGATCTTTTTCGGCGCTTTCGGCAGGTAGATCACCGTGGGGGTATGGATCTCGGCGCTGCCGGTGTAGCTGAGGTCGAACACGTCGTTTTTGCGGTCGTAGCGGTATTTTTTGATGTGTCCGGCCACCGCCTGCGGGTAGGGGCGGGAGAGGATGCCCATGATCTTGGTATTCTTCATGTCGTCCAGATAGTGCCAGTAGGTCTGGCTCCAGCCGTTGGAATCGAACAGGTCGATCAGGTGCTCCAGCGCGGGGTACTCTTCGCCGCCGGGCACCATGCCGCCCCATTCGCCCACCAGTACCGGAATGCCCATTTTAAGCTGCTTTCTGCGGTGCTCGTTGAAGATGATATCCACCCGGTGGGGGCTGGCCTTGTTGGTGAGGGGGGTATCCACGGTGATATCGTAGCCGTGGGGCGCGAAGGCGAGGTATTTTTCTTTTTCGCCGTTGTCGTAGGTCACGTGCGGGGTGTGGCAGGGGATGCCCGTGTTCGAGAAATAGGAGTTCTCCATAAAGATCACGCCCGTGTCGGTCTCCTGCCTTATGGCTTCGGCGGCGGCCTTGATGAATTCATAATACGCGCCGGTATCGAATTTCTTCAGCCGCTTTTCGGAGGGGTCGATCACGCCGTGGTACACCTTGGGGTCGTCCGCCACGCTGAGCATCGCCATCACGTCTTTTTTCTTCGCGTTGGCGATCAGGCCCTTACGGTCGATGTTGCCGCTGAGCAGAAACGTTTCGACGCCGTTTTTCAGGAAAGAGCGGAACACCTTGCCGCCCAGGGTGCCGGGGTAGGGCTCGTTGAACACGTCGTAGCCCATCACGTTTTCGCAGTCCTTGAAATAACGAACCGTAAAGCGCAGCATATCGCAGAACCGGTCCCTGAGGCCGCGGCTGTGCACCTCAACGTTATTCCAGAACGCGTCGAAGTTTTTCATCAGCTTGCGGTCGTAGAAATAGCCTTCCGCCCAGATGATGTGCGTTTTCACGGGCTTCGCGCCGTAGAGCGTCGCCCATTTCGGCGCGCCGTCGCCGCAGCGGCGGTAGGCGGTGTACAGGTCCTGATGCCAGTCCAGGAACACGTAGATCCCGTATTTCGCGCAGCGGTTCACAACCTCTTTGATCTCATCGAGATACGTAAGGTTATACTGCGTCATTTCCGGTTCTATGCCCGCCCACGTAAAGCCGAGGCGCATGATGTTCACGCCCTTTTCGGCAAGGCCCTGCAGCACCCCGTCCGTAAGCGGATGGCGGAAGTGGATCACGCCGTTTTCGTCGGTCTCCACGCCCTTGTATACGTAGTTTACGCCGCTGAATACGCGCTCGCGGCCCTTGTCGTCCGTAAAGCGCGTGCCGTTGGTGAAGATTTTGTTCATGTTGATACCTCCGTTTTAATCAAAGAATAAGGAATTACGTTAGATTGCAGTTTAGCGAGATGTTCAAGATACCTCCGTAGGGGGCGGCGTCCCGACGCCCCGCATCGTTGGGTGGATATTCACCTGTTGTATTGATATTGCTTATAAGCATTTCTTCAAAAATAACATAATTATGCAAGATAAATGTGCGGGGCGTCGGGACGCCGCCCCCTACGGAGAAATCCGGAACGCAGCGATAAACTGAAATTTGCCGGGTCAGTTCCCACAAAGCGCGTTGATCTCGTCAACGTACGGCTGAATGGCTTTCAGGGTTTCGGCCAGCGTTTCGGAAGAAGAATCGTTGTTGATAAACACCGGCACTTTTTCAAGCGGCGCGTCGTAACGCAGCAGGGTCCTGCCGCCCGTGTAGACCTTGCCGGTGTACAGATCCGTCCAGCTGCCCTTCGGCAGGTAGACGCTGCGGGAAGAAGTATTGTTGTCCAGCACGGGCGCTACCAGAAACGCGTCGCCCAGCATATATTCGTTCCAGCAGTCCTGGCACTTGGCGTCGTCCTGATCGTAGAGCACGAGGGCGCGCATCAGCGGTACGGCGGTCTGGCTGGCAACCTTTCCGTATTCGGTAAGGTACGGGCGCAGCGCGTTATGCATATTGGCGTAGATGCGGTAGAGGTTCTTCGTGGCGTCGTCAAAATCGTAGGGGCGGGATACCACGTCCCAGCCATGGGTCTCGATGTTCGCGCTGAAGCAGGTGTATTCCAGACCGCGCACGAACACCTCGTTTTCTGGGTTGATGCTTTCAAATTCGGGCCGCGCGTTCGCGTAGCCGCTCATATCGTAGCTCATGAACGGCATGCCCGAAAGCCCGCAGGAAAGCACGGCGCGGAGCATGGTTTTCAGATAGGTATACTCCCTGCGCTGGTCGCCGCTCCAGGAAAGCGCGTAGCGCTGAGAGCCGATGCCGCCGCCGCGGGCGAACACCATGGCGCCGTCGGAAGCGTTTTCGTTGAGGAAGTTATACAGCACGGTGTTGTACAGCACGGGGTACCATTGGTGCGCCCCGCGGGTGGAACGCCCGTCTGAAAAGATCAGCGTGGTTTCGGGCGAATTCGCGTAATCGGGCAGGCCCTCGCAGAAATCGATCTTCGCGCCGTCGATGCCGAAGGTGTCGGTCAGCTCTTTCCACAGGCTGTTCTGACACATCCAGTTGATCGCATCTTTGTTGGTGAGGTCGATATACCCGATGCCCCGGTCTTTGTATACGGTGCCGTTATCGTAGCGCGTGCCGGAGGTCACGCTCACCATCGGTATCGACGTGCTTCCGGCGGCGTTATGCACCATGTACGCGTCGTTATAGGTGCCGATGTTGCCGCACTGGGTGTAGATCATCAGCTTTTTGCCGCGGGAGTGTACGTAATCCGCCACCTTCGCGAGCTCTCCCCAGGTGGACCGGCTGAACGCTTCAAGGCCCTCTACGATCACCGCGTCCCACGGGAATCCGTTTTCGTCCATCTTCTCAGCCATGTCGATCACGCCCTTCGCCGTGGCGAACTCGGGGGAGTACCGGCACACCTGCGTGCCGTAGGTCCATTCCGCGGGTTCCGGCGCGAAGCCGGTGATCAGGCTGTAATTATAGAGCGCGTCGGCCATCTTTTCGGTGGTGAAGATGTAAAGGTCCACGGTGCCCGCCGAAAGCCGGAAATCGAACCGCGTTTTGTTGGTATAGCCGAGGTCCATCATCTGGTGCTCGTAGCGGTTCATGAACAGGCCGCACCCTCTCGAGGAGATTACGAGCGGGATCTGGATATAGGATTTGCCGTTGATCACGGACCATACGTCCAGATCGTATACCTCAACCAGTTCTCCGCGCTGGTCGAGGGCGTTATACTTTTCGCCGGTGCCGTACAGGCGTTCGGTGAGGTCCAGATTGCCGGCGACGTGCATCGCGCCTTCCGAATCCTCGGCGATCACGTCTATGTTGTACGCCTTTTTGCCGGACGGGGTGAGCACCGTGACGCCGCTGCCCTGTTTCAGCTGCGCTTTGCTGCCGTCCGGGGCGGTGAACGTGTCGAACGAAGCGTTTGCCGTAATGGGCTTCACCGTGTCGGGGATCTCTTCGCCGAGATCGCGCGCGAGCGTCTGCCCTGCGCCGAAATCGTCAAAGCTGCCGTCCGCTTTCGCGATGCGCAGGCGCCAGCCGTGGGGCTCGGTGAACTGCAGCAGGCACGAAACGCCGTCCGCGGTGAAATACACGGCGTCCTGCCGGTAATCAACGTCCGTGACGCGCATCGTTCCGCCGCCCATATAGGGCTTCAGGTCGGTAACGGCGTTGTCGCCCCTGAGAATGGAAAAACACATGGAGAGTGTGCTGAATATTGAAAGAATGACCCCGAGGATCTTTACAACAACGGAATTCATACTCTTATCCTCCGATACACAGAATATAGGATACGCGCGGAAAATACAAGGGCTTTATTGTGAAATGTTATACTTCGGCCAGCAGCCCCAGCTTTTTTGCGCAGGCGGTGCAAACGCGCTTGTCTTTGTAAAGGATCAGATCGTCCATGCTGTCGCAGAACACGCACGAGGGCGCGTATTTTTTGAGGATGATGCGGTCGTCTTCCACAAATACCTCCAGCGCGTCGTCGCGGGTCTCAAGCCCCAGCTGCTTGCGGAGCTCCATCGGGATCACGAATCTGCCGTTTTCGTCAAATTTGCGTACGATACCGGTCGCTTTCATGGAAAAATGCCTCCTATTGCATTATTTTTGCACATTATACCATATTTTGACAGGGTTGTCAACGGGAGGAGAGGTCAGAGAGGAAACTGTTTTAATGCGGAATTCGGAATGCGGAATTCGGAATGATTGTCCTTTCTTTTTTTCACTTATTATACATTGACCATCATTTTGCTTATTCCTTATTTCTGATTTAAAATCATCTTCGCTCTCATATCTCCGCTCTCATATCTCCGCTCTGAAATGACTCCGAACTCAATTCTCCGCTCTGAAAAACAATTCCGAATTCCGCATTCCGAATTCCGAATTAAATAAATCTCCGCTCTGAAATGACTCCGAACTCAATTCTCTGCTCTGAAAAACAATTCCGAATTCCGCATTCCGAATTCCGAATTAAATAAATCTCCGCTCTCGTAATAACTCTCACAGGCTGTTCTGTAATACTCTGAAACGCGTTCGCATAAGATAAAACAGATCGGACAGGCAGAGAGGAAAAGCGCATGAAAAGATATCTGATTTTAGCTTTGGCGGTGGGGTTGGCGACGGTGCTGATCCCGGCGGCGGTGTACGCCCGGGCGCAGCGGGGAACGCTGCGCATCCCGCCCGAGACCACCGCTCCGGCGAACCCGGGGGAGGAAACGGTGGCGGTGTATATGAGCGATACCGGCAAAACCGTGACCCTGCCGATGCGCGAATACGTGATCTCGGCGGTTGCGGGGGAGATGCCCGCGGTATACGAGCCCGAGGCGCTGAAAGCGCAGGCGGCGGCCAGCGTGACGCTCACGCGGTACCTGCAGGCAAAGGGGCCGGACGCGTCCCTCGGCGGGGCGGTGATCAGCACCGACCCGAAGCGCCACCAGGGGTACCTTTCGGTGGAGGAGATGCACCGGCGCTGGGGCGAGATGTTCGACGAATACTACGCCCGCGTCAGCGCGGCGGCGGACGCGGTGCTGCCCTATACCGTCACCTATAAAGGCGCGCCCGCCGTTACCGCCTTCCACGCCGTATCCTCCGGGGTCACCGAGACCGCCGAAAACATGTGGGGCAAAGAGATCCCGTATCTTGTAAACTGCGAAAGCGTGGGGGATAAGCTCTCGCCGGGGTATTTGAGCGAAACCGTGCTTACGCCCGGTGAGCTCGCCGAAAAGCTGGGCCTGCCCGAAACGGAAGACGCCCCCGCACATTGGGCGGGGGAGGGCACGTATTCAAAAGCGGGCACGCTGATGAAGATCCGCATCTGCGGCAAAGCCTTTACCGGCGCCGATCTGCGCGAGGCGCTTTCGCTGCGTTCCGCCGCAGTGAAGCTGAAATTCGACGGCGAAAGCTTCGTGTTGTCGGTCACCGGCTACGGCCACGGGGTGGGCATGTCGCAGTACGGCGCGGATTACTATGCCCGGCAGGGCATGACCTGGCGTGAGATCATCGCGCACTATTACCCGGGAACGGAGATAACGGAATTGAGGTAAATTGGAATTTAGCGCACAACGCGCGTCAATGAAAAATTAACGATTAACAATTAACAATTGATGAAAAGGGCTCCGCCCTTACCCGATTATACTCATCGGATAAGCAGGTTTTTCCA
This sequence comes from Clostridia bacterium, assembly GCA_017439205.1. Lineage (GTDB taxonomy): Bacteria > Bacillota > Clostridia > Oscillospirales > Acutalibacteraceae > RUG806. The sequence continues at coordinate 90 of JAFRSZ010000304.1, read as the reverse complement.
GCTTTCGGAAAGCTTTTTTATAAAATCAAAACGCGCCAGCGTTTTCCGAAATTGTTAATTGTTCTTTGTTAATTGTTAATTGAACTGCGC
>JAFRSZ010000303.1 GCA_017439205.1 Clostridia bacterium | reverse complement strand
TGGGAATACGCCATCTGCCCCACCGATGCGCCGTTTAGCGGCTATCAGGGCGAGATCATCGTGCCCTTCAGCCCCGAAACGATCCTCAGCGGCGTGGAGCGCACGGTAACGCCCTCGGATACGCTCTATTACCGCAAGCGTTTCGCGTTTACGCGCACCGGCGCGCGGGTGCTGCTGCATTTCGGCGCGGTGGATTACGCGTGCGAAGTGAAGCTCAACGGTATGCTGCTGGGCACGCACAGGGGCGGCTACACCCCCTTTACGTTTGAAGCCACCACCGCGATCATCGACGGCGAAAACGAGCTCACGCTTTCGGTGACCGACCCCAGCGAAACGGGTTCCCAGGCCAGCGGCAAGCAGACCTCCCATCGCGGGCAGATCTGGTATACGCCCCAATCGGGTATATGGCAGACCGTGTGGATCGAGGAAGTGCCCGAGGCCTTCATCGAAAACATCAGGATCACGCCGGATATCGACAAGAGCACCGTTACGGTGGAGGTATCCGTGAACGGCGGCTTCGGCGAAGCCCACGTGCAGGTGCTGGATCGCGGCGAAACCAAGGCCGAAGCCGATACCGAAAACGGCGCGGCGGTGATCCCGCTCACCATGTATAACCTCTGGTCTCCCGAGGAGCCGTATCTGTACGACCTGAAGATCACCTTCGGCGGCGATACCGTGACAAGCTATTTCGGCATGCGCAAATACGGCGTGGGCCGGGACGCCAACGGCTTCCCGCGGCTGATGCTGAACAACAAGCCCTACTTTATGAACGGCCTGCTCGATCAGGGCTACTGGAGCGACGGCATGTACACCGCCCCTTCGGACGAAGCGCTGATCTACGATATCAAAACCATGAAGGACATGGGCTTCAACATGCTGCGCAAGCACATCAAGATCGAGCCGCTCAGGTGGTATTACCACTGCGACCGCCTCGGCATGCTTGTGTGGCAGGATATGGTGAACGGCGGCGGCCGGGTGAACCAGCTCACGGCAGGCATCCTGCCCGCCCTCCATCTGGCGCTGAACTCCCGCACGCTGGGCAACATTTCGGACGGCGAGAAGCACTATAAGCTCTTCTCCCGGGAGGACGAGACCGGGCGAGAGGAATACTATTCGGACGCTGCGCAGATGATCGACCTGTTATACAACGCCGTTTCGATCTGCCTGTGGGTCCCCTTCAACGAGGGCTGGGGCCAGTTCGACGCCTTAAAGGCCTGCGATTTCTTCCGCAGTAAAGATCCCACCCGCGTCATCGACCATGCCAGCGGCTGGCACGATCAGGGCGGCGGCGATATCAACAGCTTCCATATCTATTTCACGCCCTTCTTCTTCCCGCGGCGCGACGACAACGACGACCGCGTGATCGCCCTCACCGAGTTCGGCGGCTTCTCGATGCAGACCGAGGGGCACGTGTTCAACACCGAAAAATTCTTCGGCTACCGCAAATACCGCGATCAGCAGAAGCTCACGGACGCGGTGCGAAAGCTCTACCTGAAGCGCTTAAAGCCGCTGATCCGCAAAAAGGGCCTTTCGGCGCTGGTGTATACCGAGGTGAGCGACGTGGAGGACGAGACAAACGGCCTGCTCACCTACGACCGCGAGGTTACCAAGATCGAGCCCGCCGTGATGCGCGAGATCAACGCGCAGATGAAGCTGTGAGCGCCTTCGGCGGATAAGAAAGACGCATGCTCA
>JAFRSZ010000302.1 GCA_017439205.1 Clostridia bacterium | reverse complement strand
TTTTCATCATTCATTCCTGCATATCTCCGCTCTCATATCTCCGCTCTCCGCTCTCGATGACGCCTCACTCCTAACTTAACTCCACCCTTTCGCAGTACTCCTCCATGATCGGCCTTACCGGCCCGCGGGTCTGCACCACCGTGCCGAATTCCGCGGCGCGGGCAAGCGCCGTATCGCCGTATGTATCGCCCGGCAGCAGAAAATAATCGTTCCCGCGCCGGTACGCTTCAACGTTTCCCGGCGGCAAGAACGCCGCGGCGGCACACAGATCCGAAAAAGAAGCGAACCGCAGCGCCAACCCTTTTTTCTCCCGCTTCAGGCAGGTGACGTTCACGTCCGCGCCCCGGGGCGGCAGCGCGGTGAAGCACAGCCGCACGCCGTTTCCGGTTTTGCCCGCCTCGATCAGCAGTTTGCCCGCGGGGTCCACCAAAAAGCCCCTCTCCCGCACAAGGCCCAGAACGCTCCACAGCGCGCGCCGGGTCTCGATATCGGACCAGTCCATGGCTTCAAAGCTGAGGCCCAACCGCTCCATTTCGGCGCTTTCCAGCTCCACTTCGATCCTGTATTCGTTGATGGCGTTGATTTTCATAAATGCTCCCAAACCGTTTTTAAGATAGAATTCAGTGTTTTCTGATTATATTTTATGCGCGGGGATTTGTTTTCGCAATGCAAAATAACAGGAAATCCATACGGTTTTTTCCGCCGTAATTCCGACTTCCGAAGAGAAGGATTGCTTTACACCGGATGAAAAAGAAAAAAAACAAACCCGAAAACCGTACGCAGGAAACGCCGCCGGCAGCGCTGAGAAAGCTGCAGATGCGGCGGGAAAAAGAGAAAAAGGACGTAATGAGCGAGCGCAACGCCGTTTTCCTGAAAAAGATGCGCGGCGCCTCCGCCCGCAAAGCGCCCTTCACCCTGCGAACCAAAGGCTATTACCGTTTTTCAAGGGATTACCCCGCGGACGTGGACGGCGACGGCCTTCGTGAGAACGCCGAACAGAAGAAACACGCGCGCCGCCGCGGCCTGCTGATGGCTGCCGTGCTCGTGCTCGTTTTCTGCGCTTCCTTTATCGCGGCGAAAACCGCGTGGTACATCTCCACCGCCGCGCCGCGGCAGGCGCCAGCCGCAACCGACGCGCCCGCCGCTTCCCTTCCCAAAGCCGGGATGCGTTTCACCGGCGCGCTGAACGACGAAGACGCATCGGCCCGGACCCTGCAGGCCCTGCAGGCGGCGGACGCCGACATCGCCGTACTGGATCTGAAGGACGGCGCCGGTACCGTATTCGACAACGCCGGGCTTGTTTCCGCCATCCACGCCGAAGGCCGCAAGGCCGCGGCTTACATCTGCTGCTTCCGGGATCCCGCCGCCGCCGAAGCCGACAACTCCATGGCCGTCCGCAGCAACGCCGAAGAGGATTCTTTATGGAAAGACAACGCCGGCGACAGCTGGCTGAACCCGTTTTCCGCCGCCGCGCGGGAGTATCTTCTCACGCTGGTAACGAACGCAGCAGACAGCGGTTACGATTACATTCTGCTCGACAGCGTCTGCTTCCCTTCCGACGCGGGCTCGTCAGTCGCGGGCTACCCCGGTGAAAACGAATTCACCGGCACCCGCAACCAGCTGCTGCGCGGCTTCGTGAACGACGCGGTGGCAAAAGCCGGCACGGCAAAAACCATTCTGATGTGCAAATTGGCGGCCTTCGACCCGGACGCCCCCGCCGATAAAGCGCCGTATTACGGCAATCTGCTCGGCACCAGCGCCGGAACGCTGTGCGCGGACGCCCGCCTGAGCGTGCAGCCGAAGAACGTGACCGTGGGCGAAACGGTGTTCAACGAGCCTTCGGGCATCCCGTTCGCCTTCACGCTGGGCGTGGGAGAATACGCGATGCAAAACGCGGACGGCACGGACGTGATCCTGTGCCTGGACGCAGCCGGAGCCCCCGAAGAAACCGTAAAAGCGGTCCTCTACGCCGGCGCCGGAGGGTATATATTATGGTAAAACGCCCGCAGAAAAGAAAAGTATTGATTTATCCGTGATTTTTCTGTATAATGATATTTCAGACCACGAAAGGATTGGATGAGATGAGAAAGATGACGTTCCCTCTGATATTTTTGGCAATACTGGCGATCCTTGTTTTTGCCGGGTGCAAGGCGTTTTCGCACACGCCCGACGACGATACAGACCTGTCTTCCGAGGAATCCGTAACTTCCGCTTCCGTTGCGGAAGAAAGCGCCACGTTCCCGCTGAACCCCGAAGCCGTAACAAACGAGGCCGGTTCAACGGTTTATACCCCCGAGGAAGCGTCTTCGATCCGTGAGGCGCTGACCTCCATTGCCCAGTCCTCCGCGGCAGCGTCCGAGACGCAGAGCGCGGCGAACGCGTCCTCCGCCGCAGCCACGACCGCGCCGACCACCACCGCAGCGCCGACAACCACGGCAGCGCCTTCCACCACCGCGGCGCAAACGCCCCCGCAGACCACCACGCAGGCGGCCTCCGGCACGAGAACCGGCAAAACCGAATACGATATCCTGCGCAGCGGCAAGTTCTATCTGGATGGCTCGATGTACGCGGACGGCGAGACCAATCCCATCACGCTGGCCGTGAGCGACGACCTTGTGTATATGCAGGCCACGATGGACGGCGCCACCATGGGCCTTCTGGTCGCCGACAAAAAGACCTATCTCCTCAACCCCGTGCAGAAGACCTACTGCGAATTCGGCTCCATGATGAGCTCCCTTCTGCAGCAGGCGGGCATGATGAGCGAAGACGAGATCATGGAATTCATCGACAACATGGGCTTCACCAAGATGGAAGACCTCAGCAAGGCGGACGTGGTGACCACCGGCGCCATCGGCTCCGTGAACTGCGACGTATATATCTTCAACAAGTCCGACGGCACCAAGACCCGCGTTTACATGAACGGCGACCGTCTGATCGCGCTTGAAACCGTAGACGCCGCCGGCGTTGTGGACAGCGCCACCTACATCACCACCCTTACCGACAATGTGCCCACGCTGCCGCCCAGGGATTACTCGAAACAGAACGTGCTTTCTTTCATTTCTTCGATGGAAGAGATCCTGGGCGATTGAAAAACAGCATCGGCCGCCGCGGCCTGAAAAAGAGGGACAGATAACCGTATGACTAAAAAATCCGTTCGTATTCCCGCGCTGTGCGCCTTCATATGCGCTGCGATCGCGCTGTCAGGATGCCTGCGCTTTGAGAATTCATTTGATCTTACAACCACTGCCCGTGTGCCCGGCACGCAGTACCAGGGTGACGCCTCCGCCCCGGGGCAGTACGACCCGAACACCACGGCGGATCCCGTTTCCGGCACGTATGCCGATCCCGGCGTCATCGTCACCGACAGCGCCGGCAACCCGGTAAGCACCACCGCCCCCACCGTTCCCGGCGGCAATGAAGTTACCACCGTGGGCGGCGGAAGCGAAGCCACCACCGCGGGCGGCGCTTCGCAGACGCCCGCGCAGTACGTTCAGAGCCTCGGCGCCAACGAATACGACACGCTGCGCTCCAACGCCCTGACGCTGGACGCCGTTGTGGGCGACGGCACCGAAGAGAACCCCCTGCAGATGGCGCTCGGTAACGGCGACGTTTACATCAAATCAGAGATGGACGGCCTTGAAATGGGCATCTTCATCTCAGACAACAAAACCTATATCTACCTTCCATCCCAGAAAAAATACCTGAAGCTCAGCTCGGCCGTGGCGAAGCTCATCGGCATCGACCCCAACGAATTCAGCGACATGACCAAGGATCTGGGGTTCGATTCCCTGCCGCCCCTTTCGCAGGCCCAGAGCATGACGGACGGCGCCATGCGCGGCCAGGCGTGCAAGCTGTTCCTGCTGAAGAGCATCGACGGCACAGAGACCCTGCGCGTAGGTCTGGCGGGCAAAAAGCTCGTTGGCATCGAGTATCTCGACAACGCGGGCAACATGAAATCGTACATGTACTTCAATTCCATCACCCCCGGCTTCCCCAAGATGCCGCCGGACGGCTACACCGAGATGGGTTATATGGAATTCTTCAAATTAGTGATGGCGGAGATGGAATGACCGTGAAAACCGCAATCGTGACCGGCGGCGCCAGAGGCATCGGCGCGGCCATCGTAAAAAAACTGTGCGGCATGGGGTATTCCACCGCGATCGTGTATTTCGGTTCAGAGGAAAAAGCGCTGGCTCTTTCCTCTGCGCTTATTTCAGACGGGTTTGACGCGTTCCCCGTAAAGGCGGACGTGCGCGATCCCGCCGCGGCGGACGAAGCCGTGAACCGCGTCTTCAGGCTCAACGGCCGCATCGACCTGCTTGTGAACAACGCCGGCATCGCCGGGCAGAAGCTTCTGCAGGACGTGACGAACGAGGACTGGGCGGATATGATCGGCGTGAACCTTTCGGGCCCCTTCTATTTCTGCCGCGCCGTGCTGCCGCACATGCTGCGCGCCCACGCAGGGCGCATCGTGAACGTGGCGAGCATGTGGGGGCAGGTGGGCGCCGCCATGGAAACCGCCTATTCCGCCTCCAAGGCGGGGGTGATCGGGCTCACGAAGGCGCTCGCCAAGGAAACGGCGCTTTCCGGCGTCACCGTGAACTGCGTGTGCCCCGGCGCCGTGGATACCGATATGCTGGCGGGCTTTTCCGAAGAGGATATCAGAGCGCTGTGCGAAGAGATCCCGGCGGGCAGGCTCGGCTCGCCGGAGGAGATCGCCGAAGCCGTGGCGTTTTTCGCCGAAGAGAAAAACAGCTACCTCACCGGGCAGATATTGGGCGTCAACGGCGGGTTCGTTGTGTAAAATATCTAATTTTTTCATGTATTTTTATACATATTTCGTTACGCGGCACGCCGCATTTTTCATCCAAACGCTTGACATTTTTTTAAGATCAGAGTATAAATTAGAAAAGGGTATAAACGCCCGCCGCCGGTTCCGCATATTTCGGCTGCGGGTGATTTTTTATACAAACAAAACGGAATAAAATAATACGGAGGAATCAAAACATGAAAAAATTCGAAAAAGTACTGAGCCTGCTCGTTGCGCTGAGCCTCGTGGTATGCGCCTTCGCCGCCTGCGGCGGAAACAAGGCGGGCACCGACGGCTCCACCGACAACGCCAACGCCGCCCCCGGCAATACGCTGAAGATCGGCATCATGCAGTTCGGTGAGTTCGACGCGCTGCAGAAGGCCGCGCAGGGCTTTATCGACGGTCTTGCCGAAGCCGGCTACAAAGACGGCGAGAACATCACGATCCACACGCTTTCGGCTGCCGCCGATACGGCGAACTGCCCCAGCATCGCCGATACGCTGATCAACGAAGGCTCCGACCTGATCCTTGCCATCGCCACCCCCAGCGTATCCGCCATTAAAGAAAAAACGTCCGACATCCCGGTGCTCTTCACCGCAGTGACCGACCCCGCGGGCAGCGGCCTCGTCGCCAGCAACGACGCCCCCGGCGCCAACATCACCGGCACTTCGGATATGAACCCCGTAAAAGAGCAGATCGACCTGATCAAAGAGATCTATCCCGACGCCGCGAAGGTTGCCGTGATGTATTGCTCCAGCGAATCCAACTCCGCCGCGCAGTACGAGCTTGCCAAGGCCGAGCTTGAAGCGCTGGGTCTCGAATGCGTGCAGCAGACCGTTGCCGCCATCGACGAAGTGAAATCCGCCATTGAATCGCTGCAGGGCAAGGTGGACGCCATCTACATCCCCACCGACAACACCCTTGCCGACAGCATGACCAGCGTAGCCGCCGCCGCGAAGGAAGCGGGTCTCGGCATCATCGCCGGCGAGCCCGGAATGGTTGCCGACGGCGCTCTCGCCACCTACGGTATCGACTATTATGAGCTCGGCAAGCAGACCGCCGAAATGGCCGTGAAGGTGCTGCAGAGCGAAGATAAGGCTGCCGCCTGCGCCTCGATGCCCGTTGTGTATCAGGTTGAGCAGTGCAAATACGCCAAGAACGACGACACCGCCGCCGCTCTGAACGTGACGCTGCCCGAGAGCATCAACTGGGAGATCACCTACCCCGCCGCAAAATAATCACGGTTTCACGCGTCTTCGCCGGTTCCCCCGGCGGAGACGCCCGTTCCTTTTTTTGTTTGAGGAAGAACAGAGCTTTTTCCCGAAACAGAAAAATGAACGCGAGTTCAGTGAAAAATCTGAAGAAAGGAACGGTTCGGGCATAAAGCGCGGGCATTTCATCCCGCTTTATGCAAATACCGGACCGCATAACGGTTATATGACTTTCGCAACCATTCTGAGCGGCGCGGCGCAGGGGATCCTATGGGCCATACTCACCATAGGCGTATATCTCACCTTCCGCATCCTCGACGTCGCCGACCTTACCGTTGAGGGCAGCTTCCCTCTGGGCGCTTCCGTGTGCGTCGTGCTGATCAACACGGGCGTGAACCCGTTTCTGGCAACGCTGATCGCCGTACTGTGCGGCGCGCTTGCCGGGCTGATGACCGGCGTGCTGATCACCGGCTTCAAGATCCCGCCCATTCTTTCGGGCATTCTTACGATGATCGCGCTGTATTCGGTGAACATCCGCATCATGAACGACAAGGCCACCGTACACATCGGCGCGGATTCGGTAAAGACCTGGTTCGCGGGCCTGTTCCCGGCAGGCACAAAATCCAATACGCTTTCGCTCACCGCGGGACTTATCACCTGCGTGCTGATCGTTGCGGCGCTTTACGTGTTCTTCGGCACGGAGCTGGGCTGCGCCATCCGCGCTACGGGCTCCAACAAGGTGATGGCGCGCGCCATGGGCATCAATACGGATGTGAATATTATTCTGGGCCTGATGATCTCGAACGCTCTGATCGCCCTTTCGGGCAGCATGATCGCCCAGTTCGACTACGGCTCCGCTCTGGTGAACATGGGGCAGGGCACCATCGTGATCGGGCTTGCGAGCGTGATCATCGGCGAGGTGCTGTTCATCCACAGGCGCCACAGCTTTGCCTATAAGCTCGGCGCGGTCATCGCGGGCGCGGTGATCTACCGTACCATCATCGCCTGCGCGCTGACGCTGCCGTGGCTCAAAGCGACCGATCTGAAGCTGATCACCGCGGTGATCGTGGCGATCGCGCTGGCGCTGCCGGTGTTCAAGAGTAAGGCCGCCGCCGTAAAGAGCAGGCGTTCAAACAAGGAGGCGGCGTAAGATGTTAAAGATCACGAACCTCAACAAGACCTTCCATGCCGGTACGGTGAATGAGAAAAAGGCCATCATCGACCTGAGCCTGACCGTAAACGACGGCGATTTCATCACGATCATCGGCTCCAACGGCGCCGGTAAAAGCACGCTGCTGAACCTGATCTCCGGTACGCTGCCCATCGACGGCGGCCATATCGTGCTGAACGGCACGGATATCACCTACCAGAGCGAGATCAAGCGCGCCAAGCGCATCAGCCGCGTATTTCAGGACCCGATGATGGGCACCGCGCCGGATATGTGGATCGAAGAAAACCTTGCGCTGGCGTACCGCCGCACCAAACGCCACACGCTGAAGTGGGGCATTTCAAAAAAAGAACGGGAGCTGTATAAAGAGACCCTTGCCCAGCTGGGCCTGGGGCTGGAGGAACGGCTGAATTCCTCGGTGGGGCTGCTCTCCGGCGGACAGCGGCAGGCGGTGACCCTGATGATGGCCACCCTGCAGAAGCCCGAGCTGCTGCTGCTCGACGAGCACACCGCCGCGCTCGATCCCAAAACCGCCGCAACGGTGCTCGGCATCAGCGACCGGATCATCCGCGAGCAGAACCTGACCACGCTGATGGTGACGCACAACATGCAGAACGCCATCGATTACGGCAACCGCCTTATCATGATGCACAACGGCCAGATCATCTTCGACATCGCGGGCGAAGAGAAAAAGAATCTCACCGTGGAAGCGCTGCTCAAAAAATTTGAAGAGATCAGCGGCTCCGAATTCGCCAACGACCGGGCGCTGCTCGGTTGAAAGCAATATAAAAAAACACAGCACAGCGAAACACCTCGTTGTGCTGTTTTTTTTGCGCCGTCGGAGCGGTAAACCGGATCCTTCAAATTGGAATTTAGCGCGCGGTTCGGTATACCATCCCGTAGGGGGCGGCGTCTCGACGCCCCGCCGCGTAAATTGTTTGAAACAGTTATCTA
>JAFRSZ010000301.1 GCA_017439205.1 Clostridia bacterium | reverse complement strand
CGCGCTGATGGCGCTGATCCCCAAGTGGTTCATCGTGCTGCCCATCATGATCGCCGCGCTGATCGGCTTCATGTTCCTGATGAAGGCCCTCGGCAACAGGAAAAAGGCGTGATCGCACGCCCTTAACAGTAACAAAGATCCGCTCTCGGGCGGATCTTTTTTCGTTATCGGATAACGAATGTGCGAATGCAGCCCGCGGTTTTTATAAAGGCGGGTCTGATGCGCCGTGCGGCGCGGTCAGTTGTACATTCCGTTCGCGGACATATAGTTGTAGATCATCTTGCCGTGGTCCTGTTCTTCCTTCTGGATGTGGTTCAGGGCCTTGCGGGCGTTGTCGTCCCGGAACTCGAAAATACCTACGTCGTACAGAGAAGAGGCGTGCTTCTCTCCGGCGAGGGTGTCTGTGCACAGGTAGCAGTCGTTTTTCTTGTCGGGGGTCTCGGCGGGGCCGTAAACGGCGGTAAAGGTGGGCAGCGTCTGATCCCCGCCCGAGGGCGCGGCGGGAACCGTGCCGTTCTCGATCTGCGTGAGCGTATCAAGATGCTTTCGCTCCAGGTCCGCCAGGTGGGTGAACAGGCCCTTGAGCTGGCCGTCCACGGCGCACTTCGACGCTTTTTCGTATTTTTCGATGCAAAGGTTTTCCTGCCCCTTCAGTTCTTTGAGCAGGGAGCTCTCTTTCTGGTTCAGCTGCATAATGCTTACTCCTTTGTTAAATTTCGGTGTTTCACCTGCCTTCAGTATTTGCGTCTTCCGTCCGGTTTATACAGATTTGTTTTATAATCGTTTAAGACTTTCTTAACCCTGTTGACCGCCGCTTTCCCGTTTGCTAATATGGAGCGCGAAAGGAGGCGGCGTTATGAAAAAATGGGTCGCTCTGTGCCTCGGTATCCTACTTCTGTTTTCGGCGGGAGAGTGCGTTCACGCGGCGATGAAGCGCAGCGCCGGCGTGGATCGGGCGAAGATCACGATAGACGATTCCGAAGCCTATTCCGAACGGGAGATCAGAGCCGCGATGAAGGTGGTAAAGCGCCGATTTAAATGGAATTACCGCAGCACGCTGCTGAGCCTGAGCTATAACGATGAAAAGAGCTCCGCCGCGGCGGCGGAATGGGCCGCGCGCTACGGCGCGGACGAAGCCATCGTGCTGTATTCCGATTTCGTAACGGACGACGACGAGCGTATGTACGGCACGGGGTTGGAACCGGGATATACCTATCGCGGTTGGAGCTGGGTGCTCGTGCGTTCCCACGGCGGGCGCTGGCGTCTGAAAAACTGGGGATACGGCTGATATTCTTCGTAGAAATAAACAAAAACAACGGCGGCAAACGCCGAAAATTTCCCGCCCGTACGCCTTGACAGAAAACGGCGTGCGGGTGTATGATTATATCAATGAGAAAATAAACTTTTTTCTGTGACCGACGGAACAGGGCGGAGCACCGCAGAGGAGCAGAAAAAATATGTTTGGCCGACCGTCTGGGCACACCCACACACGTATAGATGTATGAGTGCGCCCTTTTTTTGTTTTTTGGGAGGGTCTTATGAAAAAAATCGGAATTCTGATGGGCAGCGCCAGCGATCTGCCCACCGTAGAGAAAGCGATCGATACGCTGAAAGCGCTGGAGATCCCGTTTGAGGTGCACGTGTATTCCGCGCACCGAACCCCGGAAGAAGCGCGCGATTTCGCGTTGAACGCACGCGCAAACGGCTTCGGGGCCATCATCGCCGCCGCGGGAATGGCGGCGCACCTGGCAGGCGCTGTCGCCGCCAACACCACCCTGCCCGTAGTGGGCATTCCCTGTAAATCAGCGAGTTTAGACGGCATTGACGCGCTTTTGTCCACGGTTATGATGCCCCCCGGAGTTCCGGTGGCGACCGTAGGGATCAACGGCGCAGTGAATGCCGCTTTATTATGCGCCGAGATCCTTGCCGTGACCGACGTTTCGCTTGCCGCGAAGCTCGACGCCAAACGCAAGGCGGACGCCGCGAAGGTGCTGCGGTCGGACGCGGAGGTAACGGAGAAATACAATTAGTGGCCAGTGACCAGTGGCCAGAGGCCTGTGACCAGATGCCAGAGGCCAGTGCCGCAAGGTATAGGGCATAGGCCCCAGGGCTCAGGAAAACTCAACATACAACACCAGCCACGAACCACTAACCACCAGCCACCAGCCACCAACCACCAGCCACTAACCACCAGCCACCAACCACCAACCACTAGCCACTAGCCACTAGCCACTAACCACTAGCCACTAACCACTAGCCACTAGCCACTGGCCACTGGCCACTGGCCACTAGCCACAAGCCACTAGCCACTGGCCACTAACCACTAGCCACTG
>JAFRSZ010000300.1 GCA_017439205.1 Clostridia bacterium | reverse complement strand
GTTAATTACATACGAATATGTTGGTAATTCGCTTTGTAAATAATGGTTTCAAACAATATACTTGGCGGGGCGGCGCGGGCCTCCGGGGGAGGCCTCTGCCGCAAGGCAGAAGCGCTTGACCGAACCGGCAGGCGAGACCGAGACGCCGCCCCCTACGGTGAGGTGGTTCAAACCGCTCGCTAAACTGTAATTTACCGCAAAACGTACCCTTTTTGTACCCGCCTCTGAGAGGCGGGTTTTCCTGATACGGAGGCAAATCCGTTGAAATAGCCCTTGACAAACCTCCGTTTTCCCTGCAAAATAGAAGAGAACGAAATATCGGGAGGGAGAACCGTGATCACAAGAGAACAGGCGCTGGCGCATCTTCAAAAATACAATAAAGAGCCGTTCCACATTGAGCACGCGCTCACGCTGGAGGGCTGCATGCGGTACTTCGCCGAAACCGAAGGCTATGCCCACGAAGCGGATTTCTGGGCGCTGTGCGGGCTGCTGCACGATATCGATTTTGAGCTTTACCCCGAGCAGCACTGCCAAAAGGCCCCGGAGCTGCTCGCCGAGATCGACGCGCCCGAAGCGCTGGTGCGCGCGGTGTGCGCCCACGGGTACGGCATCTGCTCCGACGTGGAACCGATACACCCGATGGAAAAATACCTGTTCGCCGCGGACGAGCTCACCGGCATCGTATGGGCGGCGGCGAAAATGCGCCCCTCAAAGAGCGTGCAGGATATGGAGCTCAAGAGCCTGAAAAAGAAATTCAAGGATAAAAAATTTGCCGCGGGCTGCTCCAGAGACGTGATCTCCGTGGGGGCTGAGCGTCTCGGGATCTCTTTGGACGAGCTGATGGAAAAGACGCTGTCCGCCATGCGCGCATGCGAAGAGAGCGTACGCGCGGAATTCACCGCAATATGCGGCAACGGAGGGGAAACCGCGTGAAACTGTTTTTGAAATTTGCCGAAAGGAAACCGAAGCTGCGAAAATACCTGCACTGTATTGCCGTGATCTACTTTATCTGGGCGGCGATACAGAAGCACAAGGCAAAGAAAGCCGCAGCCGGAGAATAAACCCATATGCTGAAGCTTCCCCGTTCCTTCGAACAATACCGGGGGCTGCGCAAAGAGATCTACGTTCTGTTTTTCGGGCGGATCGTAACCAGCCTCGGGTCCATGATCTGGCCTGTGCTCACACTGATCCTGAGCCAGAAAATGGGCATGAACGCCCAACGTATCGCAGCGGTGATGGTGGCTTCGAGCCTCATCATGATCCCCGCGAACCTCGCGGGAGGGCGCATTGCCGACCGGTTCAACAAAAAACGGGTGATCGTGGTATGCGACGCCCTTTCCATTGCGTGCTTTCTGATCTCCGCCGCAGTGCCGCTCTCGTACGTCACCGTTGCGCTGTTCCTCGCGGCAGGGATCTGCCAGAGCATGGAATATCCCTCTTATAACGCGCTGATCGCGGATCTCACCCGCACCGACGACCGCGAACGCGCCTATTCGCTGGAATACCTTGGCATGAACCTGGGCATGGTGCTCTCCCCCACCATCGCGGGGCTGCTGTTTCAGCGGTTCCTATGGCTGAGTTTTCTGATCAGCGGCGTCGCGATCGGGCTTTCCACGCTGCTCATCGTGTTCCGCATCAAAGATATCACCCCGGTGGAGGATACCGGCGAAAAGGGCGAATACCAGAAAGCGCGCGACGACGCCGGTCTTTTAACGGTTTTAAAAGAAAACCCGCTGGTGCCCGTTTTCATCGTGTGCATGAGCGTTTACTACGCCGCCTACGGGCAGTATAACTTTCTGATGCCGCTCGATATGGGCCGCGTGCACGGGGAACAGGGCGCGGTGATCTACGGCACGGTATCGAGCCTCAACTGCATCATCGTGGTGCTGTGCACGCCGTTCATCACGCGGCTGTTCCGCAAGCTGTCGGACCCGAAGAAGCTGCTCACGGGAGAATGCCTCGTTGCCGTGGGCTACGCGCTGTTTCTGGTGCTGCTGGGGCATATCCCCGTTTACTATGCCGCGATCATACTGTTCACATGGGGTGAGATCTTCACCACCATCAGCGAAGGGCCGTACCTTTCAACGCGCATCCCGGCCAGCCACCGCGGGCGCATCAACGGTCTTTCCTCGGTGCTGGGCACGCTGATCACGGGCGCGGGAGATCTTGCCTCGGGGCATATTTACGACAGCGCGGGCGGCGCCGCGGCGTGGACGCTGGTGCTCTCGATGTTGGCGCTGGCCGGCGTTCTCACGGCGGTTCTGATCGCGCGGGACAAAAAAGCGTACCCGAAGCTGTATTTAACGGACAATTCCGATATAACATAAAAAACTCCGCCGCGGCGGAGCTTTTTTTGCGTAAAAATATCAGTTTAGCGCGCTGTTCAATTAACAATTAACAAAGAACAATTAACAATTTCGGAAAACGCTGACGCGTTTTGATTTTATAAAAAAGCTTTCCGAAAGAAGGAAAGACCTGCTTATCCGATGAGTATAATCGGGTAAGGGCGGAGCCCTTCATCAATTGTTAATTGTTAATTATTCATTATTCATTTCATTGGAATTTGAACGAATCCCTCAACGCAGCGCGTCGATCAGGTACGGCAGCACGGGCTCGAATTTGACGCCGTACCAATGGTCCGGGTCGTCCACGGTGTTTTCGATGCAGCGAAGCGTGTATTCCGCGGCGATCCCGGCGGCTTCGTACGCGTCTTTGCCGCGCAGGTACGCGCCCACGAAGGCGGAAGCGTATACGTCGCCGGTGCCGTGGCTCCCCTTCGGCAGCTTTTTGTGCCTGTAATGCCGCGCCTTGCCGTTTTCATACACCATCACGCCGGTGGTATCGGGCGTGAAGCCCACGCCGGTGAGGATCACGGTTTTCGCGCCGATCTCTGAAAGCGCCTTCAGAAGCGCGTCGATATACGCTTCGTCGTAAACGTCTTTATAAGGCGTGCCGGTGATAAAGCAGGCCTCGGTGATGTTGGGCAGGATGATATCTGCGGCAGCGCAGAGGCTCTTCATTTCCTGCACAAAAGCGTCGTCGAACCCGTAATAGAGCTTGCCGTTATCCGCCATGGCGGGATCAACGAACGTGGTCGCCCCTTCCGCGCACAGGGTATCGAAGATATCCTTCACATAGGCGATCTGACGGGCTGAACCGAGGTAGCCGGTATACACCGCGTCGAATCTGATGTTTTCTTTCTTCCAGTGGGCGGCGATGGCGGGCATATCGTCCGTAAGGTCGCGGAACGTATAGCCGGTGAACCCGCCTGTGTGCGTGGACAGCACCGCGGAGGGCAAAATGGCGGTCTCGTGGCCCGTTGCGGAAAGGATCGGCAGCGCCACGGTGAGCGAGCACTGGCCCACGCAGGAGATATCCTGCACGGAAAGGATCTTTTTGTAAGGCATGGTTGGTTCCTCCTTCATAAGTTTGACCGTGAAGCAGCAAATTGCAGTTTGTCGCAGTTCAATTAACAATTAACGATTAACAATTAACAATTTCGGAAAAAGCTGACGCGTTTTGATTATATAGAAAAGGCTTTACGGAAAAAGGAGAAACCTGCTTATCCGATGAGTATGATCGGGTAAGGGCGGATTCTCACCTGTCGGTTCGGTCGGTGCTTCTGTGGCATACGCCACAGAGATCGCCACCGGGGGCTGTTGACAAATAGCTATGCAAACAAAGAGAAATATGATATAATAGAGAGGAGCAAAAGCCGGGAGGGATCGCCAGTGTTAAGTCAAAGAGCGG
>JAFRSZ010000299.1 GCA_017439205.1 Clostridia bacterium | reverse complement strand
CTGTACCATCGTGGTGGTGTTGCCGTTCTGGTCCACGATGTATACGGGCTTGCCTTCGCCGTCCGTAACCATCGTACGTTTCGGAGATTTGCTCTGCTCCTCAAGCACAAGGTCGAGCACCAGAGAAACGAGGATGGTGGCGACGTTCGCGGGATCGTTCACGTTCTGCGGATCGCCGCTTGTGGTGGGCGGCAGGCCGTTTTCACCCGCAATGATATTATAGTATGCGCCGTTCAGGAACACGGGCTTCTTAAAGGTGTTCCTCGCGCCCTCGGTGGTCCAGAATGCGTCGGTGCTGGATTCGCTGGCGGAGTTTACGAAGCTGTCTCTGCTCACCACGGTGGAGCAGATGGCGTCAAGGCCGTATACGAACGGCTCCATGTTCAGGCCGAGCAGCTTTTCAACGAGGCCCGCGATGGCGTGCAGCGAAAGATCCTTGAGACTTACGCCGTAATCGTCGTCGTAGATGTAGATCACGTTGCCGTCGGAATCTCTCTTGGGCTCGCCGTTGGTATCGGTCTCATACAGGAAGTTGTCGCCGTCCTTTTTGATCTGCCGGTCGCCGCTCTTTCCGAGCAGCGGCAGCACGAAGCGGCCTACCAGCTCGTTGAGCAGATCATCCAGCGGCGTACCCTCTACAAGCACCTCTTTGGTAATATCGTCAATTCCGTCCGGTACGCCGTTCGGCCCTGTTTCGTCGGTATGGTTATCTTTTGCAAGCTCTTTGTTGATATTGAACATCGGCAGAATGGCGTCCACAAGGGTGAGCACCGGCTGCAGGAGGTTGCGCACCATCACGCTGAGACCGTTACTCTGCAGGAAGTACAGACCCGTGGGCAAAACGGTAGTGAGGATATCCTTGACCAGCTTGTTGTAAACCGGCACCATGACCGGCTCGCCGGTAACCTCGTCCAGCACCACATGGCCTTCGTCGTCCAGCTTTTCGGTGTATTCGGGCTTCGTGATCTTTTCAAGGAAGCCGAACGCCACGTTGAACAGGTATTCCACCTTGAGCTGTTCGGAAGCGATGCTGTCGAACTCGCTCTGCTTGAGCATATGGCGGCCGGTGGCGAAATCGGTGGAGGCGTTCAGGCCCACGCTTTCGGCAAAGCCCTTGAAGTCGTCCGCTGTGAGCAGCTCGTTCATGCCAAGCGCCTCAAAGAACGGAACGATGGCGCTGTCGTAACCGTTTGAGCCGCGGATCGTAAGCAGCGTGGTGCCGTTGAGCTGTTTGAAGAGCTCGCCCGGGTCGCCGGAAAGGAAGATATCGATGGCGGGCATCATACCGCCCTTGGTGCCTGAGCCGCCCGCGAGCATATAGCCCAGAATATCCTGGAAGGTCTGGCGGTCGCCCAGCGTAAGCGCGGTGCCGTTGTAGCTCCAGATATATTTCTTATTGCGGTTTCTGTCCACGCCGGACTCGTTGAGATCTTCTTCATATTCGGGATCGACAGCGACGCTCAGATTGCCGAACACGTTGGAATAGTTCGGGCTGGAGGGATCGAGCCTTTCAGGCATCTGCTTCACCATGATGGGCTCGTTGTTCTCGTCCACCTCACCGGAATCGACCTCTTCCATGACGATGTCGGGGAACAGGTAACCGAACGCGTCGTACCACTCGCCCAGATCCATGCCGTTGGCGGTGAAGCGGCCGATGATGTAATCGATCAGCTCGTTCTTGGTGGCGTTGCCCAGCGTTACCAGCAGGCGCATCACGGTGGTGACGGCTTCATTGGACCAGGCAAGGTTAATAAGGCTCAGCAGCCATTCCCCGAAGGAGTTCACTTCACGCTCCTTCAGCTGGTTCTCGAGCAGCTTGGTGATGATGGTATCGGCGTTTTCAACGAAGGTGTTGGCCTTCACGTAGGTCCAGTCGTTCTGGTAGGCGACGTACAGGAAGCTGGTGATCGGCTTGTTCGCCATGCCGTTCTGCGCGCTGTCCTTCCCGTACCAGGTGTACTGCGCGGGCATGTAGGTGGTGTTCGCCCAAATGCTTGTAGAGCTTACGCCCGCGCGCGCCTTGGGCTGGAAGACCTCCACAAGGCCCATCACAAAGTGCGCGGGGCCTGCGTACTTGACGCCGAGCAGCAGCTCATCCACAAGGGTATCCTGCGTCTGGTTGGAGCCGGTGATGATGGCAACGAGCTGTTCTATGAAGCTGCCGTTCTGGAAGGCCTTCGCCACCCACGAGATGATCTCATAGAACATATCGGCCTTATCCGCCACGAAATAGCGGCGGTCGTAGGCGCTGCCGTTGGATTTGATGGCCTTGGTGGCGATGTACGGACGGCCGTGGGTCTGCGCGGTTTCATAGAGCGTGGTTCTGGCAAGCACGGAGCCCACGTCCACGGAGGGCATCTCAAGGTCGCCCTTATCCTTGAGCACGGCCTTGAGGATCACGGCGACGATATCGTTGATATCGCTGATATCCACCGCCTTGATCATGCTGTTGATGTTGCCGCCGATCAGGCCGTAAACGTTTACGAAAATGTTATTGGGATCACTGAAGAGACCCGCGACCTTACCGGGGCACTCCCAAGAGATACCGTCAATGCTCGGGTTGATGACCTCCAGCAGCCAGGAGGCGCGGATCGAGATCGACCAGGAGCCGATCACGGGCAGATCCGCCTTTGCGCCGTAAATCTTCAGCGTAAGATCGCCGAGCAGCGTATCGATGGTGTTGAAGGCAAGGAAATAGAACAGGTTGGGAAGCAGCGTAAGGATCGTGCCCAGAGGCGCCGCGGCCACCTGATTGGTGACGAGGCTTATGATGGGATTGAAGATCGCGTTTACGAGCGATTCGGTTTTTCCGTATGTCTGGTTCTTTATCGCGTTCACCTGGTCTTTGGTGAGGATATCGCTTGCGGAGCAGCCGAGGGCTTCGAGGATCGGCGTAACTATGCGCGGGAAGCCCTGCACGCCGTCAATATGGATATCCTTCAGGCCGGGGTTCACGTTCACGGCGCCGAACAGACCGCTGTCGCCCTTTACGCGGATGGCTCTGTCCACTTCTTCAGGCTGCGCGTAGTTGTAGTCGGTCATGATGCAGAGCAGCAGCGTTTCAAGGCCGCTGAGCACGGTGGAAAGCGCGTGTTTGAAGTTTGTGGCGCGGCGGTTGAACCAGTGCAGCGTGGTCTCGCCCTCCTGCAGCGTTACGCTGTCGATGCCCCAATCCAGACCGAGGGCTTCCGCGTCGGGCTCGCCGGTTGCGGGATCCACGTAGGGGTGCCTGTTGCGGAGGTTCGTCCAGTCGTTGCCGCGGTAATACTCATTGGAATCGCGGATCGAGGTGTCGATCAGCGCCGCTCTCGCGGAAGCAAGCTGGGTGTCGCTCGTGGGGATCAGCTCGGCGATCTTCTGGGGATAGACCGAAAGGCCGAGCGCCGCCGCGATGCTGTAGATGCTTCTGGTGGTGTTCAGATGGCCTTTACCGACGATGGCGCCCTTGTCGGGGTCGATCACCATGCCGTCCAGATCGTTCCAAAGGCCCTCAAGCTTGCCCGTGATCAGCGGGAAGATCAGGTTCACAATGGTGTTCAGGATCTTATCGGTAAAGAGCTTCCCGCCGAGCAGATACATCACGTATTCGTTCAGCGGCATATCGGTGATCATCGAGCTGTCGTCCTCCACCTTGATGAAGCTGGAGAGGATAGCGGTCATATCGTTGCTGCAAAGGAAGGAGTCAAGCTGGTTCACCAGATTGTCCACCATCTTGTTGTTAACGGTGTAGGTATCGTTGGCTATGGTGTTGTTGCCGCGGCCCAGGTCGCCCGCGTAGGGCAGACGCACCATATACGCCTCGGGCTTGGTGAACTTGTAGCCCTGCGTGGCGTTGCCGTCGGAGGTATTGTAGTAATGGAGCTGCTGCCAGTCGTTGAGGCCGCCGGTGGCGACAAAATCGTTGTACTTCTGGACGAACGTGCCGTTCATGATCATGTTGTAGGCCGTTTCCAGAGAATACGTGTTGCCGAGATCGGTGGTAAGCGTGATATCGTCGACCAGATCCAGCTTGGTGTTGACGAAAGCGTCGTCGTAGTAGCCGGCGTCATCCTTGTGGCTCTGCTTCCACATGTAAGAAGAATTCTTCAGATAATCAAACAGGTAAACGCCGGTCTGATTCTCGTTTTCATCGTAGGTTGCATCCGCAAGCGTGGTAAAGCTCTTGGTCACGCGCTCAACGGCGGCCTTGATCAGCGCGAAGTTGTTCAGCGTGATCACAAGGTTCGGGTCCGCGTCGTTCGTGGCGTTCATCGCGTCGCGCACACGGTTGGTGAGCACGAAGGCGAGCTGCGTATACAGGCGGTAGATGTAATACTGCACGTCCTCGTTGAAGGTGCCGAGCAGATCGAGGAAGTCCGCGCGCGCCAGCGGATTGCTGTTGAACGAATACGGGTCGGTAGTATTATGGGAATTATAATACTTATTATATACATTTATATAGTTGTACGGATAGCTCTCCGTATAACCGAGATATTCAGGTGTGATCGGCGCGTTGCCGTTGTTGGTATCCACCATCTGGTTGCCTTGGCCATCCAGGAAGGTATAAGCGTAAACCTTTTCATAGATCGCCTGATCCTCGAGCACATGGTTCTGAAGCTGGTTCAGCGTAAGGCTGCCCAGATTCATATAGATCAGAGGCGTAAAGTGCGCAACAAAGGGGGCGAGCTCCAGCACAAAGCCGCGGCGCTCCGCCTCGTAGCTGAGATAATCGCGCACCGTCTCGATATAGGCGATATCGGGATCCTCGTCGAAGTTCGCGTTGCCGAACACGTAGAATTTCAGCTTGCGGGAATACGTATCGTCGGAAGAAAGCGTGGTAACGTAGCCGCGGAACAGACCGTAAAGGACGTCGATCTGCGCGTCGGATACATAGGTTGCGGACTCCGGATCGTTATCGCGGAATTTATACGATGATCCCGGCGCAAGCAGGTTCACGTTATCCGCGGTGGGGATCTGATAATCGGTGATGTAGTTATCAATGGTCTGCTTGAGCTGAACGAGATCGTAATACTCGTAGTAATCCTCGAGCAGCGTAAGAAGGTTCACCACGTCGGTATGGTAATAGCCGTCTACGCTATACAGCTTTTTCAGGCCCTTGGTGGCGGTGTTATCCGTTACGTTGCCGTCCACGTTGCCGTAAATGACCTCGATGAAATCAAGATCGGAACGGATGCTGGTCCAGATGGTCTGCGCCTGCAGCTTGGTCATGTAATCAAGATCAAAGGCCTTTTCGATTTCATTCGTCGCCGGGTTGCGGTAGAAATACAGGCGGTCACGGTCCAGCGCGTTCGCACCGGTCGACAGCGAATACTGGCCGATGTTTTCAGCGTAAGGCTTGCACTTATAATAGTTCAGCGCGTCCACGCAGGCATCCATATAGATACCCACGGCGTTGGTATAGCCGACGGCGCTGTGGGACTCGCCCGCGATGGTGGTAAACTGATGGGGATCGTCAGTAATATATTGATTGCCGAAGTAGTCCATCAGAAGGATATCGTTGTTGTCGCCCTTGGACCAGCGGCCGCTGTTCGTCCAGAAGTTGTTATACGCGGTATTGTTATCATCCACTTCCGTCTGCGCTTGAGCGGTGTTGGCAAAGGCAATAAACGGATCCTGCTCCACACGCGTTTTATTGAACCGGTTGAGCAGCGTGGTGACGTCGCTGCGCAGCGTTGAGGCGCTTGAGGTGGCATACGTTTTCGTTACGCAGTCGCCGTTGCTGTCCGTTTCGAAATAATAATACTCAACCACGTCTGAACGGGAGCCGCCCACGTTGGTTTTGCGGTCGCCCATCGTCCACAGACCGACGTTATACGTGATCGTGATCTTGGTATTCACGTTGTTGGGCATATTGCCGATCGTGTTCAGACTGTAATCGTACATCGCCTGCTTCACCGTGCGCTCCACGGAGGCGGTGGGGCTTGCGATCGCGCTGAGCGTGATATAATCCTCCCACGAATCCTGGTTGGGCCATACGTTTGAGGTGGAACTGCCGTGATCGATGTGATATTTCTGATTCTGGGGCGTATCCGTTTCGTTTGCCGCCGTGGGAATCAGAGAGTTTACAAGCGCACGCTGGTTGTTATCGGTACAGTAAGCCAGCGCAGCGGTGCGGATATCCGACATAAACGGCGCGGTCCGGTCGCCCCACGTGATATCATGTGTATAATCGCCGGAGGTTGCCGAGCCTTGATAACCGACGTGGGGATAGGAAAAGCTCGTCGGCTTATAGGCAAGGTCGTTCACGACGTCGCGCAGCGCCTCTGCAACGTGGAACTTGGCGTTCTGCTGCTGATCGCCGTTGCCGGTTGAGAGCATGCTGCTGTAGGTTGCCAGCGCGTTTGAAAACGCTGTGGCATGCGCCTGCGTCACATTGCCTACGGCAGCGTCGGCCGTAAGCGCCAGCAGCGACCCAACCTTCTCGGAAAGCCACGGGAATGCCGGGACGCAGCATGTGAGCATCATCAGAACGGAAAGCAGCACACTGAGCGCTTTCTTTGAAACAGATGCTTTGTTCATGTTCATTTCTCCTTTGCGTGCATATTTGCAAGATGTATGTAAATGACATAAATTAAGAAGCGAAAGGGCGCAAAAACCCTACTGATCCTAATTTACACTATCACGATTGTATTATATATTTATTTATAAAAAAAATCAACAGTTTTTCAATACGTATTCCTATAGAAAATTGATATTCGGTTTTCGTATAAAACCCATAAAAAACATAAAATTATTTTTATTTAAATTTTTCAAGTTTATGAATGGAATTTATCAAAACTGTAAATATTGCACAATTATTATTGTTTTTGTTTATTACCCAACAAAAAAAGGCCATACTGCTGCAAGGCAGTACGGTCGGGGCTTCCATACAAAAGGTTTCTGCCGGTTCAATCGCCTTTTTTTCCGGAGCCGCGTTTTTCCGGGGGCGGATCGGCCAGAGAGCACAAAAGCGAGGAGGAAACAAGAAAGGCGGGCAGAGAGGAGAGCTTGACATAAGGATCGGTCGACGAAATAAAGAGAGCCACCGCAGGCACGCAGACGATCCCGATGAAGCACGCATGTCTTATTTTTCCTGAGAGCTCGCCGTTTTCGCCTTTCCCGGCGGCCCTGCGTTTGTAAAACGCCGAAAACAGAAACAGCGCGATGATGATCAGCAGAAACACAAATTCCCGGTGGAACTGCAGCGGGATATCCGGCTGCTTCTGAAAATGATTATAGGCGGCGGCAAACCCGGCGACCGCGAAAGCGACCGATACGAGCCTTGCCACCAGAAAGAAGCCGTCGCTTTTTACCGGCTTCACCTTTTTTTCTCCGTAAACATACCGTATCAGGAAATATACCAATACGAACGGCGCAAAGCAGACCGTATAAAGCACGTTCAGGAAACACAGCCCCGCGGACGCCGCCGCCGCGAGCAGGAAGGCGATAACGGGCTGCCGGATCAGATCGATCAGGAAAAGCGACGCAATAAACCCGATCAGCGGCCAGGCATAATCCCAGGAATACTGAAAGGGCGCAAGCCATACCGCCCCCGCAAACAGGCATAAGAACGGATAGATCACGTTCGCAGGCCGAAAGCCTGATTTCTTTTGATTTTGTTTACGGCTTTGTTTCTCTTTTTTCATAAAACGACCTGCATATCAATAATAAATATCAAGCACGACCGACGCGTACGCGATGAAATACACGACGATCACCGGCAGCGGGATCCTTGCGAAAACCTTTTTCAGGTAACCGAGCGCCGCGTCCCTTTCGCGGGAAAGCACAAACAAAAACGAGGAAAACAGCAGCAGAAGCGAATAAGAGAGCCATTTGATATAATCAAAGGAAAAAAGAGTTGTGATCAGAAGCGTTACAAAAAACATCGCCCCCATGCAGAAATACGAAAACCTCCGCAGCAGGCAGATCCGTTTATCCCGCACCCGCCGCAGAAAGAACCCCTCGAGCAAAAGCAGGATCGGCACAGCGGCAATGAACGGCCCGAGGTTCCGCAGGGGGTTCCGCGTGGAAAACTGATCGGCAACAACGGAAAAGAACCCCTTGAATATCTCCGGGAAATACACCCAGAAGCCCTGCTTCTGCAATTCGTATACGTCAATGGATTCAAAATACGGATTCATGAACCGATCCGTTACACGGTACAGCCAGGAATCGACGTAATGAAAAAAGGTAACGCCCTTATCGAGCATCACGGCGTGGAATTCATCCAGAGAATACCGCATGTTCCCCGGCACGCAGACCATCAGATATCCCGCCAGCACGATCGACAGCGCCACGCAAAGCAAGAAGCCCACGCCCAGAAGCACCTTGGCGGTTTTTTTTGTTTCCAGCGAAAGCTGATACAACAGTAAAATGCAGAAAAACGGCACGACGCATACGATCGCGTTCCAGTTCACAAGCAGCGTTATCAGGCTGAGCGGGACCGCCAGCACAGCGGCGGCAGCCGGGCGCTTCATCGCTGCAAAAAACAACAGGACGATCGGGATCCAATAAGCCTCAATCACACCGATCTGCGTAAAGAATACAGTAAACGAACAGGGGCCGAGCAGGAAAAACAGCAGCAGGCCACACAGCTCGCGCCGGTCCTCCTCCTTTACGGAAAGCAGCAAACGCTCCGTAAGGGCGGAAACGCCGATCAGCACGGCAAGATAGATCACGGCGGTAAAAACGCTGCCCTTCCATTGCGTGATATCGCCGCAGAGTAAACGGAAGATCTGGCCCGGCAAAATAAAAGAGGCGAAGCCGAAGCTGTAATCCAACGCGAGAAAGGCATACCCCACCGTGCTGATCTCCCACGGGGAACAGCCTCTTACAATGATCAGCTCATAAAAGGTAAGCAACAAAAACACACAAAAAAACGGCTTGTGTTTTTTCAGAAACGTTTTTACGGCAATCATACTTCTTCCTCAAAAAAACTATTTTACCGGCAGGCTCCGGCGGCGTTCAGCCGGAGGGCTCCGAGGCGTCGCCCAGCACCCGCAGGATATATCCCCCCTCGCCCTTCACGGCCTCAACCGCAAAAACGCGGGAGATCTCTTCGATCTCCTCTTCGATAAGCGCGTCGGGATAATAATTGAGCTTCAACGAGCCCACCGCCCCGCCGGGGATATAAATATACCCCGGCTTTTTTTCTTCAAAAAGCTGCCAGTAGAGCAGGGAACGCCCCAGCGGCTCTTCATCCCACGCGGAAAAATTGCCGTAAGGCAAACCGGCGTAAAGGTAAAGATAAGGAGAAAGCACATCGATATACAGGGGCGCGCCGTTTGCGTTTTGTACGATACGGTCGATATCGTTCAGCGTGGTATCATAAATATCGGCGGTTTCTTTCGACGTACGTATGTTTTTATAAGGCCCTCTCTGCAGCGTACACGCGTAGAGGGGCGTTTCCCGGTCGTCGTATATCCTTTCCGCCGGCTTCCAGGGGCCTTCCATAAAGAAATACGGCAGGTTCCAGAGAAAAAGGAACGAAAGCAATACGGAAACGCCGGCATAAAACGTCCCCTTCCGCCGTTTTTCTCCGTTGTGAAACACATTCCGTTTGCGCGGAGCGGCGTCGGCTTTTTTTCGGAATTCGGCGAGCAGCATTCCCAGCGATAACAGCCCCGCGGTTTGCGCGATACGCCCGCCTGCGCCCACCATGACGTTTGAAGAGAGGTCCACAAGCACGGAGTAAAGAACGCCGACGGTACAAATACCTGTGACGCGGGAGTCCTTTTTCCCGCACAGGAAACACCATACCGGCGCCGTGAGCAGCGCGGGGACCTCATGATACAGCAGCACCCTTACCCATATATGGCTTTCCCGATCGTTCAGAAAAACGGCAGCCGCCCGGATACAGCCTGCACAGAAAAAGAAAACGGATATCAGAAACAGCGCCAGCTTCCATTTTTCATCCCGCTTGCCGGATATCAGATACCATACCGCGCCCCCGGCACAGGCAAGCAGGCAGATCACGGAAACAGGCCCGAAGATCTGCACCGCCTCAAGCTGCGAGGAAAGATCGGATACCGTTTTTAAATTGATGTCTTCTCCGGAAAACAGATACGGCAGCGTTTTATGCAGCTCCTGCAGGCTTCCCATGCAGAGCAGCAGAGCAAGGAAGGCGACAAAAACAATAAACGCGCCGAGTGTGATCCAAAACCACGTCCGTATACAAAACAGATACGCGCTCTCCTGCATTTGTTTTTTCTTTTGTTTCCGGATATACAAAATGAGGACCGCAATGCAGTAAACGCCGTATATGGCAATCAGAACCGGCTCCGCCAGTACCGCGAGTGCAAACAGAATACCTGCAAGGATCAG
>JAFRSZ010000298.1 GCA_017439205.1 Clostridia bacterium | reverse complement strand
CCGCCCGCCAGATACTGTACCGCTTATGGCGGGAAAGCCGCATGTGCATGATTCTTTTTCGATTTGTGCCGAGGTACAGAGTTCTTTCTTCTTTGAGGCAGTCTTTCAATTCGTTTTTCGTCATGTGCTTGCTCCTCGCTTTGCATGTGTCGGCAAATCCTTTATAAAACGCAAATACCCATCCGGGTAAAACGACAAAAAACAGCGTAGCCGTTTGATAAATGTTTTTTTCTTTGCTATACCGTAGTATACGATATTGTACCAGCGTTCGTGAAACAGCCGCTTCATGATTCTTTGATCGTATATTGTGTGATGCTTATTCTGTTTCAGGATTAAATTCATCCACTTCTTATAACGAATATCATATGGCTTCCTGCCAGCCAAAAGATTCATATTAAGTAGGCGGCTTTCTTCTGTCAGTGTTATATCTAACCGATTAAACAGTTTCTGTTGGGTGTTTTGTACGCATGTTGTCATCTCTCTCGCATGCCGTATTGTTATCCGATCAACAATTTGTGCGTCTCGGTATTTAATCACAGCCTTTTCAAGTATGCCGGGTGAACCGCGATCTGCACATCGGGTCCACAACTCGTAGTCCTCTGAAAAGCGGAAGAGCGGATCTTCGCTGTATCGCAATGTATTATGTTTCAGAAAACCCGTCCTGAAAAATACTGTGGGATGGAGCAGACAAGGATTGTTTGAAAACAAAAGTCTGATCCGGTATTCTTCATGCGGGCACATGACCGGCTGCCATTGATACTTTATTTCGTTTTCATCGTCGTCAAACACGTCCGCCCACGCGCCGGAAAACATGATATTGGGATTCGCGTCCATATACTCTGTCTGCAACTGAAGACGTTCCGGATAGCAGATGTCGTCCGTATCCATGCGGGCAATGTACTTTCCGCGGCACTGTTCGATGCCCTTGTTCAGCGACGCCGCCAGCCCGAGGTTCGTTTCGTTTTCGATCAGCCTTATGCGACTGTCTTTGGCGGCGTATTCCAGCAGCACTTCATATGATTCATCCTTTACGCCGTCGTTGATGATTACGGCTTCAAAATCGGTCATCGTCTGCGCGAGCATACTGTCCAGCGCCCGGCGCAGATACGCGGGCGGCGTTTTGTAATTACTCATCAAAAACGATACCATAGGCATATAAATGTGCTCCTTTACTTTGATAAAACGTTGTTCCACGCCATGATTAACGTCTGTTTTGCTCTCAGATCGTCGTCGGCGGTGTACGGATGCTGCAGCGTCGTACGTTTTTCCGGATCGCGCAGCAGCGGTTCGATCCCGGCGGCAAGCCCTTCGGCTGTAAACGGCGTCAGTATGCCTTTTTCCCCGTTTCCCAGAAGTGTTTTCCCGCCCACCGTTTCGGTGGAAACCACGGTTCTGCTGAGGGCCAGTGCTTCCATGATTGCCAGCGGCTGCGCTTCCTCATAAGAAGGCTGCACGTAGATATCGCATCCGGCGATATAGGGGTAGGGGTTCGGCTGAAAACCGACGAACACGATCTGTTCGTTCAGACCGTAATCGTCGCACATTGCGGTCAGTTTCTGCTTATTACCGCCGTCTCCCACGAAATACCACTCAAAGTCAAAGCCCTTATCACGCAAAAGCTTTGCCGCTTCCAAGGCAAGATCGAAGCCTTTTTCTTTTTCGAGCCTGCCGCAGGTGCAAAGCCGCGTGCGCGTGTCGTCTGGCAGCGGGAATGCCGCGGCTTTCGCTTGTATTGCCCGGGCGTTCACATAGTTGGTTACGGTAACGATTTTTTCTTTGTTATCCGGATACGTCTGTTCCAGCATTTGTTTTACGCCCTCGCTCACGGCGATCACGCCGGTGAACAGATCGAAAGCCTGTTTTGTCAGCGCCGGGAAAAATTCCGGTTTGCTGCTGTGAAATACAACGTATTTTTTGTCCGCATCGATATACCGCGCGATCTCCGAGCATACCGGCACGGTGTTTGCAACAATAACGCCGAACACCTTGTTTTTGAAATATGTTTTTGCCTGACGGCGGATACGGCGGTTATGGATGACGCCGCGGGTTTGTTTCTGCAGATATGCTGCAAGACGGTGCATGCGCACCATTCCGAAAAAGAGAGAGAGCAGGTGCAAAACCAACACGAATATGTTCCGGTAATAATGCGTACCGTCTTTTCCCTCGATCAGATGCAGCTCTTCGGGCAGCGCCGCACGAACGTCCGGATCGACCTGCGCCCCGGCGCAGATATACAAAGTAACGTCGTAGCTTTCATAATCGAGATTGCAGAGAACCGGCAGCAGCGCGCGGAAGACGCCGCTGGAGTTCCACAGAGAATCATTGATAAACAGTACGCTTCTTTTTTGCATCGGTAGTTCCTTTTCGTTACCTGGTGAGTTTGCGCCTGGCTGCCCGCAGTTTTTTTACGATCTCTTTCTGCAAAAAGTGTTTTTTGAGCCCTTTTGCGTCGTTTGCCAGCATCATTGAGAATACTTTTTTCTGTACGTCGTTCAGATATGGATTTGTCTGAAAGTCTTTTATGCAGTCTTCCGGCAGGAACGTGTTCCATGGGTACGCTGCAAGTTTCTGCCTGCCTGGGGCGTCCGTTCCCCGATAAAACCGGTCGAGGCAGTAGATCGCCTGAGAAATGAAGCTTGCCCTGAGCCGCTGGAGCGTGTCGTCATTCATCAGGCCCCACTGCCGCAGGTAACCGATCTCGCAGGGGTATAAAACGGAAATGTTGAACCGTTCCACGGCTTCCGGCGTATACTGCCGCGTGACGCTGCCCGGGAACAGGCGGTAAAGATAGAGCGTTTCCGGCAGATAAACGATCCGCCGCGCGTTCGTTACGAGCCCCATACAGAGCAGACGGTCTTCGGCGACCCTGAGCCTTTCATACGGGGTATAATCAGGATAATCACCGTTGAAAACCTCCCGTTTTACGGCCTTGGTCCACACGTTGTTGAGCCCCGTGCCGGTCAGAAACAGATTGTAAAGATCTTTTTTTGTTTCTTCCGTAAAGGTGCGTTCTTCGGCGAACAGAGGCGCTGCAGGGCGTTTTGCGCCGTCGGGGTCAACGTAGCAGAAAGACCAGATCAGCATATCGGGATCATTGTTTCGCCCCGCTGCGTCCTTCAGCGTCTGCAGGCAGTCCGGCGTCAGCAGGTCGTCGGCGTCCAGAAACAGGCAGTAGTCGCCCTTTGCCGCCGCGGCGCCGTCCAGCCGCGCGGTGAGCTGCCCGCCGTTTTTACGGTGCAGCACACGGATTTTATTATCTGATGCAGACATCTCGTCGCAGAGTGCGGCGCAGGGCTTTGCGGAGCCGTCGTCCACAAGGATCAGCTCGTAATCGCCGTATGTCTGCTTCATAACGGAACCGATGCACTCGGACAGATACTTTTCCGCGTTATACACCGGAACTATAATGCTGAATTTCATGCTGACTCCTGTTCCGAAAGCAGGTTTGCCCACGCGCGGCGGTAGGCCTCCGCCTCAGCGGTATAATCCGTCTGTTTCAATTTGTTTGCGATTCGCGCGCGGAGAGGTTCATTTTCGATCAGAGCTGCGATTTTTGCCGCGACGCCTTCGGGGGTGATCGGCGCGAGCAAACCGGTTTCTTCCTCTTTAATCAGGTTTTTTCCACCTACGGTGGCTGTGGTCACCACGGGGCGGCCCAGGATCTGCGCTTCAATGATCGCAAGGGGCTGCGCTTCTTCTCTGGACGGCTGCACGTAGATATCGCAGCCCGCATAATACGGATACGGGTTTTGAAGGATCCCGGTTATCTGTATTATCTCCGTAAGGTCGCCATTGTTGATCTGCGTTTCAATGCTGGCTCTTTGCTCGCCGTCTCCGACAATATACCAGATAAAGTCGAATCCCCGTTTTTTCAGCAGCTTTGCAGCTTCCACGGCAAGGTCGAAGCCCTTCACGGGGGTGAATCTCCCGCAGGTGCACAGTACGGTCGGTTTTCCGCTGCGGTCGATTTTATATGCTTTTGCAGCATCGCGTACGGCTGCGGCGTCTACGTAATTCTCGATATATCCGATTTTATCTTTAACGGCAGGGTAGAGGTCTCTGAGCACGTCCCTGCAGCCGGAATTCACGGCGATGATCTTATCGAATCGGGGAAAAACCGTTTCGTGCAGCGCGTGGTTTTCGTCCGTGCTGCCGTGGAAGAATACGATTTTTTTCTTCGCGGGTATGTATTTTTCCACGAACTGCGCCGTAGGTCCCTGAATATACGATACGGCGACGTCATACGCTGTTCCGTCGGGAAACCAGCGTTTTTTTTCATATCGCATCTGCCGGTCGGCAACGTATGTTTCCAGTTTTCTTTTCGGAGAAAGATAATCAAGATGCAAAAGCTCGGCAACGCGAAAAAGCAGAAACAGGAATACCGCGCGGGGCTTACGGTAATATCGCGTTTTGTCGTTGTTTACGATGATCCTGTTTACCCGCGGATCGGCCTGCTCCAGCAGATCGCAGCGGTTTTTGCGGACGTACAGCGTAACGTCATACCGGTTATAATCCAGCGCACGCAGAGCGCAGAGCAGACTTTTCTGCACGCCGCCCATGTTCATCTGATGCACCGCAATCAGCAGCTTTTGTTTTTCCAAGACGTTATCACCTCGTCGGTAAAAAAATCGGTTCAGAACAGCGCGATCCATCTTTCGGCGATCTTTTCGGCGGAAAGCTCATCTCGCAGCTTCACGCCGTTTTCAGAAAGGCGCTGCGCGAGTGCAGGATCGTCGGCAACGCGGCACATGGCGAGGGACAGTTGTTCCGGGTCTCTTACGGGAACGAGCAGGCCGTTTTCGCCGTCCTGAATGATGGAGCGCGCCCCACCGGCGGGGCAGTCCGTACAAACGCTCGGCAGACCGATGGCCATGGCTTCGATCATCGCATTGGAAAGGCCTTCGTAATCGGAGGAGTTCACATACATCGCGTCTTTCAGGATCTCTTCATGGATGTTCTTGCTGAATGGCAGCAGGCTGACCGTCTCTTGAAGTCCGTAAGAATCGATACGCACGCGAACCTCTTGTTCCGCGTTTTTGTCGTCGTCGTTCACGGCGTCGCCGTATACGGCGAGCGTATATGCGGGGTGCTTTTTGCGGAACAGCGCGAACGCGTCGATCAGCAGCGGAAGGTTTTTCTGGTACGAGATACGGCAGAAGGTGACGATCCGTTTACTTCGTTCCCCGGTAAAGGGTTCCGGCAGTCCACTCTTCAGCAGGTTCGGTATCACAACGCCCTTTTTGGCGATCTCCGCCGGGTAACCGTCTCTTGCGGAGCCGCTTTGGAACACAGCGGCGTCCGCCCGTCGGTAGTATTTCTCGATAAACTTTTTGCCGTAGCGCTTTTTCATCAGCATTGCGGGATCGCATCTTTCCGAAAAGATCACACGGTTTGGCAGCCCCCGGCTTGCCAGCATCGTAATTGGAATGGCTGGCTGCAGGAATGCGATCACAGTCGTGTTCGGCTCGGCTTTCAGTTTTTCTTGCAGCCATGCGATCTCTCTGTGGTACTGAACGTAAAGAGACGCCTTTGCAAGATCCGCCGGTACCGGCCGCCGGAACAGCTCAAACAGGTTGCAGAACACCTGCGCGTAAATTCTGAGGAGTACGCCGAATTTGATTATTTGTATGACGGAGTCCGCGGGAAGGATCTCGGGAAGCAGCGTGATGGCGGTATTGCCGTCCAGATCGCGTCGCACGACGTCCTGCGCCCGGTCCGCGGTGATCGCAACCTCGGTGGCGTACCCGCTTGCAGCGAATTGATTCATCAGCAGTGCGGCAACGCGTTCCGCGCCGCCGCCCACCATGTGCGGGATTAGCAGCAATACCTTTTTTGTATCGGGCATAGACGGTATGCCTCCTTTATTGCATTTTGTTTATGTCGGGATCCCGTTTGATCCAACGATCGGAAAACCTCTTTGTGTGACTGCATATCCCGGATTTATAAGAAAATGCGGTTTGACCTATTTGATATCTCCTGAATAATTCGGCAAGTCTCTCAGCGGCGACTCTTCCGTTCCATTCTTCTGAAATGGTATAGTATGCATTCTGCGACAGCTTACCGCACAGCTCATTGTTAGTGAGTAAATCTTTTACTTTTCGGAACAGATCGTCTGCATTGCCGCTTTCGAAAATAAGGCCGTTCTCACCGTGCTTGATCAGATACGGTACGGAACCCATAAGATGGCTGGCCACAACAGCGCAGCCGCCGGACATGCCTTCGTTTACCACTGCGCCCCAGCCTTCGTTCCTGTCAGAGGTGGCGATCATGATCTGCGATTTTTCAAGCTCTTTTCTGGCCTGATCCACGCCTAATACGCCCGAAAATCGAACATAGTCCTCCAATCCGTGTTGAGCGACCCTTTCTTTCAAGGTTTTCTCCAACGGTCCGCCTCCGATCATTGTCATCTGAAACGAAACGCCGGCCGCTCTTAAGCGCTCTGCAAGCGCAACAGCAAGTTCGGGGTGCTTCCATGAGATCATGCGCCCGATCCAGACGATACTGGCCTGCGTTTTGCCCGCATATAATTCCGAAAAGGTCTTTTCTCCGACGGGAGGGAAATATCCCCATGTGTAGGTTTGCGCGGGTTTAAACCGAAAGAATCTGTAATCATTTGAAGAAAATGCGCTTGCGCATAACAAGCGCAATCTTTTATGCGAATTGAACGCGTATCTCAGCGTACAGGCGGCAATTGTGCGCAGGTATAAGAAGTCCCCGCCGCGGACCTCCTTGAACAGGCGCTCAGAGTACAGAAACGTCCATTTT
>JAFRSZ010000297.1 GCA_017439205.1 Clostridia bacterium | reverse complement strand
GCGCGTACGGCTCTGTGGGCGCGTACGGCTGTGTGGGCGCGTACGGCTGTGTGGGCGCGGTCGGCTGCGTGGGCGCATACGGCTGTGAAGGCGAGTACGGCTGTGTGGGCGCGTACGGCTGTGTGGGCGCGGTCGGCTGCGTGGGCGCATACGGCTGTGTGGGCGCGGTCGGCTGCGTAGGCGCATACTGCTGTGCAGGCACCGCGGGCGCGGCCGCTGCTTTTTTGCGCTTCTTATGAAGCACGATCGCAACGATAATGATCAACGCCGCGGGGATCAGAATAAAGATCAGCACTTTTTCAAAGCGCAGCTCGGTCATATCGATCATGTAATACATGGGCTTGACTCTGCTGTCGGCGTCTGTAAAACCGTAATCCGCCGCAAATTCGTCAAAATACCGGGTAAGCTCGGCATCGGTGAGCTTTTTCAGCTTGCCTTCCACCGGAACGTCGTCAAAATACGAAAGCTTATCGTTCAGATAATCGAGCGTATCCTGCCGGCCTTTTTCGAGCCGGTCGATCTCATCCTGCGAACCGACCTTCACCGCGATGGCATAGCCGCTGTTCAGAACCACCATGTAGTACCGGTCCTCTTTGGAGGTGACGCCGTTGGTGGTGGACGTCTCCGTGGCGAAGGCGTCTAAAACAAACGTAGCGTCTATGTGTACGAATTCCCCCAAGGGGAAGTCTTCGCCCTTCTCCAGAAGCTCGTCCATATTGACCGTATCGCCCTTGGTAAGGAACGACGAATGCTTGTGCAGAACGTTGAAACCGCCGGCAACCAGAGCAACGAGCACCAGACCGATCACGATACGCAGCAAGCTGCCGCCCAACGCCTTGCCGGCGGAGCCTTTTTTGGCGGGCGCGGCAGGAGCGGCGGGGCCAGCGGGCGCGGCAGGGTTTACAGGGGGCGCGGCGTCAACGGGAGATGCGCTTTGGGGCGCCGTGGGCTGCGGGGACGCCACGGGAGCGGCCGGACCCTGAGGCGGCTGCGGCGTATAATACGGATCCAACGCGTTACAGTAGGGGCAGCGATCCGCACCCTCCGGTACGTTCTGGCCGCAGTATCTGCAATTCATAAACAATCTCCTTTCTTATTTCAAAAAATCCCCTTGCTTTCGCAAGAGGAAATTTTGTTTGGGGAAACTTACTTGAGTTCAACCTCAGCACCGGCTTCTTCGAGCTTGGCCTTGATATCCTCGGCCTCTTCCTTGGAAGCAGCTTCCTTGATGGTGGTGGGAGCGTTGTCAACAGCGTCCTTCGCCTCTTTCAGGCCAAGGCCGGTGATGGTGCGGACAACCTTGATGACGTTCAGCTTGCCTGCGCCGGCGCTCTTGAGAACAACGTCAAACTCGGTCTTCTCTTCAACAGCGGGGCCTGCTTCGGCAGCGGGACCGGCGGCCACAACAGCGGCAGCGGCGGAAACGCCGAATCTCTCTTCAACTTCTTTTACGAGTTCTGCAAGCTCAAGAACGGAGAGCGCAGCAACTTCATCAACGATCGCAGTAATTTTCTCGGATGCCATTTTTTAATCCTCCATTATTAATCTGATTTTAGTTAGTGATGCCGATCTTATTCGGCTGCGGGTTCCTCAGCGGGAGCCTCTGCGGGAGCGGGTTCCTCAGCGGGAGCCTCGGCGGGAGCCTCTGCAGCTTCCTCTGCGGGAGCCTCGGCGGCTTCGCCGCCCTTATCGATGATCGCCTGGATAGCTCTTGCAAACGAAGCCATGGGAGCGGCAAATACGAACGCAACGTTGGTAAGGAGCTGCTCTTTGCTCGGAAGCTTCGCGAGCGAATCGATCTTTTCGAGAGAGATGACCTCTCCGTCAATGAAGCCGGTCTTTACGGAGAAATTCTCGTGCGTTTCTGCAAACTTGCTGAGAATCTTCGCCGCAGCAACGTAATCTTCACTGCTGGTTGCAATGGCGGTGGTGCCGTTGAGCATATCGTCCATTGCGGAAAGCGCGGTACCGTCGATCGCGAGACGGATCAGGGTGTTCTTGGCTACGGTGTAGTGAACGCCGGCCTCTCTCAGCTCTTTACGGAGCTTGGTATCGTCTTCCACGGTAATGCCCTTGTAATCCACTACGATACCGGCAACCGCGGCGCCGATCCTCTCTTTCAGAGCGGCGACCTTTGCTTTCTTTTCTTCTAAAACCTTAGCGCTTGGCAAACAGTTTCACCTGCCTTTTCTTTTTTCATGCAAAAAACCCTTTCGCCAAACCAAGGCGAAAGGGCGGAAAACAACGTGATTTTCAGCTCCATTCCTCGGCAGGCGGAAAAATCCTTATGCAAAATGCACCTGCTGTCTTAAGAACAGCATCGGTATGATATCACAACAAACAAGGTTTGTCAAGATATTTTTTTTATTCGTTCCGCTTTGCTTATTCGGCGTTCTGGAGAACCTTGTTGGGGTTGATCTTGATGCCGACGCCCATAGTGGAAGCCACGGCGCAGGAACGGATATACTGGCCCTTGGCGGCGGCGGGCTTGGCCTTGATGATGGCGTCGATCAGAGCAGCATAGTTTTCATACAGCTTTTCCGCGCCGAAGGAAGCCTTGCCGATGGGGCAGTGGATGATGTTGGTCTTGTCGAGACGGTACTCGATCTTACCGGCCTTCGCCTCGTTCACGGCTCTCGCCACGTCGGGGGTAACGGTACCGGCCTTGGGAGAGGGCATCAAGCCTCTGGGGCCGAGGATCTTACCGAGACGGCCTACAAGGCCCATCATGTTGGGAGCGGCGATGCAAACGTCGAAATCCATAAAGCCTTCGCCCTGGATCTTGGCGACCAGATCTTCAGCGCCTACGATCTCAGCGCCGGCAGCGGTGGCTGCGTCGGCCTCAGCGCCCTTGGCGAACACGCAAACGCGTACCTTTTTACCGGTACCGTTGGGAAGCACCACAGCGCCGCGGACCTGCTGGTCGGCATGGCGGGAGTCTACGCCCAGACGAACGTGAAGTTCAACGGTCTCATCAAATTTCGCTTTCGCGGTCTGGCATACCAGCTCCAGAGCCTCGGTGGAATCGTAAAGCTTGGAACGGTCAACCAGCTTCGCGCTGTCAACATATTTCTTTCCGTGTTTCATGATACTTTCCCTCCCGCTCAGTCTACTACGGTGATGCCCATGCTGCGGGCAGTACCGGCTACCATGCTCATGGCGGCTTCAACGCTGCCGGCGTTGAGGTCGGGCATTTTCTGCTCGGCGATCTTGCGCACCTGCTCGGTGGTGATCGTGGCGACCTTGGTTCTGTTCGGAACGCCGGAACCCTTTTCGATGTTGCAGGCCTTCTTGATCAGAACGGCTGCCGGGGGCGTTTTGGTGATGAAGGAGAAAGAACGGTCTGCGTAAACGGTGATCACCACGGGGATCACGAGGCCCATATCGTTCTTGGTTCTCTCGTTGAATTCCTTGGTGAAAGCCATGATGTTAACGCCGTGCTGACCGAGCGCGGGGCCTACAGGGGGAGAGGGAGTTGCCTTTCCTGCAGGGATCTGAAGCTTGATTAAGCCTACTACTTTTTGTGCCATAACTGCACCTCCAAAAAAATGTGGTAGTGGCGGGAACATGAAAAAGATTTATTCCCTCCCACGGCGCAAAGAGCGCCATAACAGGCAGCACGCTGCCTAATTACCAATGATTAATCGACTGCGGGCTCAACCTGGTCCAGGCCGAGCTCAAGGGGTGTGTCGCGCCCCATCATTGAGATGATCACGCGCACGGTATCGTTTTCAGCGTCGATCTTGTCAACGATACCTGAGAAACCGTCGAACGAACCGTAGATGATGGTCACCAGATCGCCCACCTCGTAGTTGACGTCCACGCTGTGCTTTTCTACGCCGAGGCGGTAGACCTCTTCCTGCGTGAGCGGTACTGGGCGGCCGTCCGGGCCAACAAAGCCGGTAACGCCGCGGGTGTTGCGGATGATGTACCAGATCTCGTCCGTCATGCGCTGCTCTTCGGCCTTTTCGTTGTACGAAACGGCGAGCTTTACCAGCACGTAGCCCGGGAAGATCTTGCGCTCTACCTCGCGTCTTTTATCGTCTTTGATCTCGGTAACGGTTTCCATGGGAACGCAAACCTCAGCGATCTGATCCTGAAGACCTCTGTTCTCAACTACTTTTTTGATATTCTCGGCCACTTTGTTCTCGTAGCCCGAATAGGTGTGAACAACGTACCATTTATAATCTTCAATCATAACTGACCTCCGCGTTTGCATTCAAGCTTTGCATTATCAGCCTTCCGTAACGGCTTCGCTTTCGGCGTTGTCTTCTGCGGACGCGGCCTCTGTGCTTTCGGCTTCTGTTGCGGCCTCAGTGCTTTCGGCTTCCGTTTCCTGTTCGCCGGTGGGCACGACGGCCTCGGTGGTATCGCCCTCCGCGCCGGATTCGACCTCTTCGGTAACGGCGACCTGTTCGCCCAGTTTGCCCGCCAGATCTTTACCCGCGCCGAACAGCAGGGTAAGGCCCTGATCGAAGCCCCAGATCACAAGCCCCACAACGATGATGGAGGCAAGCACCACGGCGCTGGATTTCAGCACCTGCGCTCTGCCGGGCCATACGACCTTTTTCACGGTACCGGTAAAATCTTTCCAGAATTTCTTGATGCTCTTACCGGCTCTGGACGCGACGTTACCTTCTTTTTTCGGCTTGCTCTGCTTGATTCTTTCCTGCTTTGCCTTTTTAGCGGCTTTCTCTGCGTCTTTTGCAGCCTTCACCGCATCTTTT
Organism: Clostridia bacterium; assembly: GCA_017439205.1. Classification (GTDB taxonomy): domain Bacteria; phylum Bacillota; class Clostridia; order Oscillospirales; family Acutalibacteraceae; genus RUG806. Next base: position 27,055 of record JAFRSZ010000297.1, on the reverse strand, counting down.
TCGGTATCTGCCATACGTTCCATCCTTTCGATGAAGACATGGTGTTTGCCAATGCCTTCTTACTTGGTCTCTCTGTGAAGCGTGTGTTTCCTGCAGAATCTGCAGTATTTGTTCATTTCGAGTCTGTCGGGTGTGTTCTTCTTGTTCTTCATGGTGTTGTAGTTGCGCTGTTTGCACTCCGTACAAGCAAGGGTGATCTTCACTCTCATTTCGGCACCTCCGTTTTTTATTGTTGCCTCCCTCATTCTGACCGCGCGTATCTGAAAATTTACACGCAAAAACAGGGCAAAAAAATAAACCCTGCTAAAGAGGTATGATAACTATACCACAAGCAGGGAGTCTTGTCAAGTATTTTTTTACACGAATACGAATCCGCGGATCGCCTTTTTATACACGGCCATATTCGCCGCGTGCAGCGTGCGCCCCAGGGCCGAAAGAGCGGCGTCGCCTTCGCTGCCGCACAGCACGGCGAACTGCTTGCCCACGCGGGCGTCGGTCACCTTGCCTTTGGCGGCGGACATATAGTAGAACGAAAAGGCGCCGGACCGGGCGAGCTCATCGTAGAAATCGGGAGAAAACTGCATCAGCACGTCGTACATCGCGCTCTTTGCGATCTCCGCAAGCAGCGGCGAGGGCAAAAACCGCTCGAGGCTGATCTCGGCGGAGAACACCGATAAGAACCGTGCCTGCCGCAGGACCTCGTCCGTGGGCTCTACGCCGGATTGACGGATCAGCTCCACCAGCTCCTCCGGCGCGGCGCTGTAAGAGAACGAACTCACGATGTTCGCCCCCAGCGTTTTCGCTTTGGCGATATTGCCGTTGAAATGCTGGCGCGAGGATTCCGCCAAAAATCCCTGAAAATCGACGTCGTCCGCTTTCTTCTGCGGCGCGCCCACAATTTTCATATCGCTGTCGTCAAATTTTTCAGGCATAATTTCCTCCGGAAATGAATCACAGGGCCCAGGGCTCAGGGCCCGGAAACCGATGGATCGTTCACAACGCTCAACGCTCAACGCTCAGCGCCGCCGCGGCTTCGGCCGCTTCTTTTTCTACAAGGGCGGCTTCACGCTTCGCAAGGCGTTTGAGTTTGGATTTATACCCCAGCAGCTCTGCGAGCTGGGTCTTGGGTGTGAGATACGAACCGAGGGCAAGCGGCTGCGGCGTGTACATGCCCCTGAAATCGGAGCCGCCCACCATAAGCAGTTTGTTCTTTTTGGCATAGGCATAAAGCATATCCGTACGCTCTTTATCCGCAGAGGGGTGCCACACCTCAACGCCGTTGAGCCCCAAACCGACAAGCCTGTCCAGCAGAGCCTCGGGATCGCGGCTTGAAGCGGGACGCGCCAGCACCGAAATACCGCCGGCGTCTTTGATCGCGGTGAGCACCTCCGCCGTTTCGGCGTATGCGGGGATCTCTATGATATTGGCTTCGCTTTCGGGCGTGAACAGCTCGCGGTACAGCTCGGAATAGATCCCGTCCGTTTCGCCGCACTCCATCAGCGCGTGCATGATGTGGGGGATGTACAGATTGGTAGAGCCGGAAGCGCAGCGTTTGATTACGTCCGCCGTGATCGGGAACCGTTTGGCGGTTTTGATCATCATTTTCTGCGCGGCGCGCTTGGTGGCGGCCGCGTTCCTGTGGCACAGCCCCTCAAGCCGGTCGGCAAATTCCGGCATATAACAAAGGATACACACGACCTCGCTGGTCTCACCGTCAACAGAGGAAAGCTCCACACCCGGGATCACGCGGATCCCGTTGCGTTCACCGATGATCTTCGCGCGTACCGTGCCTGCCTGACAGTCCCGGTCCGTGATGGCGATGGTTTCAAGCCCCTTGTTCTTCGCGAGCGCGATAATGTCTTCAATTCCCATACTGCCGTCGGTCAGCCGGGTATGACAATGCAGATCTCCGCTCAAAGTAAATTATCCCCCTTAAAAAAGCCCGTATACACAGACCCGCCGATGAAAATCAGCAAAACAGCGCTGTTACGTGATTTTGGGCGCTGTTTCGCTGATGTTATTATATAACTTTCCAAAAAAAAATGCAATAGGCTGAGAAAAGTTTTTTCGGGGGATATTCTATTTTTATTCGTTGCAGCTGTACGCTTTTGCCATCGTACGGCCGGGAGCGCCGCGTTTCTGTCTGGCTCTCTGCAGCAATACGAGCTTTGCCAGCAGCGCCGCGCCGCAGAGAACGCAGCCGATCACCGCGTAATACACGTCCAAATCGGTATCCATCACCGCCATCTGCCCCGGGTTCTGCGCGCCGGGGCCGAAGACCCGGACGAACAGCAGATCCACCGGCGGACGATAGTCCCAGTTCTGATTGTAGGAGCCCGGCATATAAAAATCGGTAAAGAACTCAAAGACCTCCCATACCACCATTACGGTGCAGGAAAACCCGACCGACGCGGCGGTCACGCTGCCTTTGGAAAGGTTCTTGCCGCCGCGCGTTCCCATAATGATACGGTAAGCGATCAGCACAGCCACGCCGCCGGAGAGCAGATGCATCATTTTATCGTATTCCCGTACTTCGCCTACGAACGAGAACCCCTGCCCGAGCAGAGAACCGGCGAACACAAGGATGTTGATATAGGTCTGCACACGGAAATGCAGCTTGCCGAAAAACAGCTTGCCGAAAAACAGAAGGCGCGCCAGCGGCACTACGAAGGTGGCGATCAGGTTTACGGTGAGCTGCAGCACCACGGTATCGTACCCGTTCGTGACATACCGTTTTATCAGCACGTAGAGCATTACGAGGCGCAGGCTCCACCAGGTCAGATACTCTATCGGATGGATCTGCGTTCTGAAAGCGTCCCATTCGTTTTTGAAATACGCCTTCAGCGTGGTCTTCGGAAAGGAATACCCGTAAAACAGGCCGTTTTGCGGCGTGTGTTTTCTGCGGCCACGAAGTGCGAGAACGATCAGCAGCGCCGCGCCGCCGAAGGCGCAGCCGAACATGCAGCTGAGCATACCGAGGTCCAGATCCATCAGCGGATACTGCGCCTCCCCCGCCAGACTTTCGCCGAATACGGCAAAGAAAAGCGTATTCTTTTCCGGCGTGTTGCCGTACCCCTGCAGAGCGGAACCGGGGATGAGGTAATCGCAGTAAAAAGAGAGTATCGTCCACGCGACGATAACGGAATAGGTAAAACCGGTGCCGAACAGAAAGCTCTGGAAATCAGTTGGTTCGACGCCGTTGTTTTTTCGGTTGATCGCTTTGTGGAACGCCGCCCCGATAAACACGAGCAGAAAACCGGCAGCGAGAAAAATGCAGTTTTTGAGATTCATAGAAGAAAAAGCCATCCTTTCTCAGTCCGGCCATTATAGTACCATATATATGCGGAAAAATAAACCAAGTTAATGAAATTGTAATCTTTTTTTAATCTATTTGTTACCAATGGAAAACCCCCGGGGCCGGGAGGCCTCGGGGGCGGGATACAGGGTTTGCGGGGTTTGGCTTATCCGCCGAACAGACGCTTGAAGAAATCGCCGATCTTCTTGAAGAAGTTGATGATCTTCTGCCAGAAGCTGATCTGACCCTGCGGGATGACTTCGTCGTCATCGACGATGTCGGGCGTGTACTTGTTGAGCAGGTCGCCCAGCGAGATCTCGAGCTGACGCAGGAAGCCGACGTTGCTGGTGGCAAACAGCTGGTTCAGGAACGAGTAGTTGCCGTTGAACTCGGCAAGGCCGTTGTTCGTGGCGACGCCCGCGTTCAGAGCGGCGTAGAAGATGTAGTACACGGTGTACATGATCTTATCCATGCCGTCGTCGGTAGAGGCCATCTTCGAGAAGTTCTCAAGCAGCGAGCACAGGAACTTGTAGCCGGTGTCGTTGAGCTTGCCCTTGAGCATGTTCTCAATCGCGGTCACGTTCTGCGGGATCGAGATGAACTTGAGCAGCAGACGCATCAGGATGGTCACGTAGTCCACCTGGTCGCCGCCGGCGCCGTTGGCGCTGTAGTGCATCGTGTAGTCGATCGCGTTGCCGCTGGCGTTGTAGTTCGCCTGGCCGTTATCGTAGGTGCCCTTCAGGTATTCGGGCTGCAGCCTTACGGAGGTGAAGGAATCCACCGTACCGATGCTGAGCTCGACAACCGCGTCGGCGATGATGTCGCTGAGTTTGAATTGCTGGTCAACGTTCAGGCTTTCGATCACCTTCTGCAGCAGCGTGTTCACGTTCACTTCGTCCAGACGGATGCCGATCATATCGTACAGATCGATCTCGCCGGTGATGGGCTCAATGGCGTTGAGCAGGCTGTAAACAGCGTTCAGCAGGTTCTTGAAGGCGGTGTCAAGGCCGTTGGAGTTCAGGAAGTATACAACTGCCGGAAGCTCGTTGAGCACGCCGTTGATCGGATCGTCAAGGATGTCATCCAGTCTCGAGAAGATCGGGGTGAGGATGTACTTGATCATATCCGCGCCGTCAAGCTCGTTGTATTCGGCCTGCGTCTTGATACCGGTGGAATCGCCGGCACGCAGCGCTTCGAGCAGCGGTACGACCGCGTTCTGGTAACCTTCAGCGCCCTTGAGCACGATGTAATCGTCGCCGGCGTTGTAGGTATCGGTCGGGTTCACAACAGTGTCGTGGTTGAACAGCGCGATGTCGTAATCGCTGAGCAGCCACTTGAGGATCGGAGCGGCGGGCGCGAGCAGATCGCAGATCGCCTGGATGAACTGCTCCTCGTTGCCTTCTTCGATGGTGGCGATTCTGCCGTAGAGGATGTCGTTCAGGTCTACGCCGAGCGAAGCGTTCAATACGTTGACAACGTGGTTGAACATCTCTTCGCCGATGCTCTCCTTGATGTTCGCGACGGCGCCGGTGATGGCGGAGCTGATCTTCTGAAGGATCGCGTTGGTGTAGATGCTGTCGCCGACAAGCTTCTTCAGCAGATCTTCAAGGTTGCGGTAGATGTCGCCGTTTTCATTCTTGACGCCGAGCAGTACCAGATAGGTATCGATGAACAGCGGCAGGAATCTGGAGATGTAAGCGCCCATCTCTCTGGTGTAGAGCGGTCCGTAGATGCCGGTGCCGAAGATGCTGTCGCCGGTGAGGCCGTTGGCAGCGGAGATCACGGTGCCGGTATCGCCGTACTCGGTGAACGCCCACTTGTAAGGCAGCATCGGTACGCGGTAATCCTTGTTGAGCAGCAGGGCCACGATGGTATCCACATACTGTTCAGCGGTGTCGTTGTCGGTATCCATCAGTTTCTTCACCAGGCCGACAAGCGCTTCGTGGTTGCCGTCGTAGATCACGACGTCGAGCAGCAGGGTCACCAGAATGGTGATCATGTCGATACGGTTCTCATCCTCGGTGTAAACCATGCGGAAGTTGCCGCGGTCGCCGTAGCTGGTGAAGTATTCGGTGGCGCCGAAGTAGAATTCCTTGATGTAGGAGCCGATCGGATCAGCAACGTTGATGCCGGTCTTATCCATTACAAGGTCGAAGATGAAGTCGAAGTTCAGGTTCGAGAGATCCACAGCGGTGATCAGCGAGTTGACGCTGAGCTCATCTTTAATGTGAAGCTCGTCGTTGACTTCCTTCAGAAGCTCGTCGATGGGCGCCAGCAGGTTCATCACGCTGATGCTCAGGCCGTCCGCGTCGATGAAGTAGATCACGTTCAGGATCAGCTTCAGGGCTTCGTTGATGGTGTCGCCGCCGTAAAGGATATCGTCGATGCGGTCGGTCAGCTTCGTGAGAACTTCTCTCAGAGCGACCTCGGTGCTCTCTTCGCTGATATCGGTATCAACGCCGAGCGCCGCAAGGATCGGAGCCACGCCGTACTTGTAGCCTTCGCCGCCCTTCAGGATGATGGTGTAGGGTTCGCCGTTGTCAAGGTGCGTGAAGAACTTGTATTCGCCGCCGAACAGGACGAAGTCGAGTACGGTGGAAAGCGGGCTGAGCGTTTCAACGAAGAAGTCCACAAAGTCTTCTTTGCTTTCGATGCCCACGGCCGTGGTGTTCTTCAGCGTGCTGAGCTGGCCTGCGCCGAGCAGCGAGCCGACGGTGTCAACAAGCACGTCGTCCACCTTGGTAAGCGCGTTCTTGATGTAGCCGAGCAGCGCGTTCGCGGTATCGTCGGTCCACAGATCAAGGTTGTTCTGCAGCAGATCGCTCAGACTGTTGCTGGGCGTATCGCTGTTCTTGGTGGCCATTGCGATGGCAAGATCAACAATGGATTCAAGGTTCTGGTTCAGATACTCTCTGAGACCGGTGTTCCACAGGTTCTCTACGCCTTCGTTGCCGCCGTACTTCAGAGCGTTCTTGGTGCGCTCAAGCGGCTCTGCGGGCAGGTTGTTGAGCTCGGCGCTCAGCACTTCCTCGATCTTGGCCTGCAGCTCTTCTTCACTGTAGTTCCAGAAGTATACCCAGTTGATGTTGAGCATCGTCGGGTCGGTCTGGATGCCGGTGGTGAGCAGCAGCTTGATGGTGTGGAAGCTCTCCTGCGTGAAGTCGCTCTTGAAGCTCTTGATGATCTCGGTGATCGGGCCTTCGTTTTCGTCGTACAGGAGGACCTCAAGCACAACGCTCAGGAGCATCGTGAGCAGGTCGCCCTTGTTCTCTTCGTCAAGGCTCAGCTTGTAGCCCTTGAAGTTGCCGACGTTGGAGATGTAGGCGTTGGCGTAGTCGCCGATGTAGAAGTATTCAAGGATGTTCTCTTCAATGCCGTCGCCGTTGAAGTCTTCGGTGAAGACGTCGTTCAGCTTCAGGCCGTGAAGCGCTTCGATGTTTTCAACGATGTTGAAGATACCAACAAGGTCGAGCTTATCGATATCCACGTTGAACTGGTCGAGTACGTAAGCCTGGATGTTCGCAGCATCAAGGCTGATGATGCCCTTATCGATCAGCGTGTTCACCACGTCGATCACGCCGCCGAGCATGTTGTATACCGCGGTGGAGAGACCGTTGGCGTTCACGAAGTACAGCAGTTCGGGCAGCAGCTCGAAGGCTTCGGGGATCGGATCCGCAAGGATCGCGTCAACTCTGCCGAGGATCGCGTTCACGATGGCCGCGAAGTAATCCATGGTCACACCGTTGAACACTACCTGCGTATCGCACTTCTGCGAGCCGTCGTAATCAGGCAGTTCCACGCCGAGCGCTTCAAGCACGGGCGCGAGGCCGGTGGCGTAAGCGTCAACGCTGTCGACCACGATCAGGTTGTAGCCGCCGTTTTCGGGGCCGCCTGCGGCGTTATCCACGAACAGGGTGATATCCTTGCCGAAGAACAGCCAGTCGATCACACTGTAGATCGGCTTCACGATCTCGACCACGGCAGCCGCGAATTCGGTGGAGGTGTAGGTCTGCTCCTCATCGAAGCTGAGGCTGCGCCAGTAGGTGAGGTCGATATCAAGGAACTCATCGATCACGCCGATCAGCGTATCGTCAAGCACGTCGTACAGCTTCTTCACGAGATCGAGGATCTTGTTCAGGTACTCGCCCTTGTACAGGGTGAAGTTCTTGTTGATGATCTCGCCCAGCGTAGAGGCTTCGTTGCCGGTCATCGCAAGGACGGAGTTGATGATGGTGTCAAGGTTCTCGTACAGATCGTTGGCCAGGCTCTTGGTCCAGTCGCTCTTGTAGGTGAGGTAGTTGCCGAACTGCGTATCGGGCGTTGCGTAGCGGTCGAACGCGGCTTCGTAGCCTGCGTCGGCGGCATGCGGCTCGCCTTCCACGCCCCAGAAGTAGTTCCAGTCGTAGGCGTAATCCTCACCGCTCAGGGTGTGGAGCGCGTCAATGATCATCTGGATGGTGCCTTCTTCAAGACCCGCAAGGTTCTCGATGACGGCGTCGTTGTCTTCGTACAGGGCAGCCTCAGCAAGGAAGTTGACCAGTACGGTGATCATGTCAGCACGATCCTTCTGCTCGTCGTCGGTGTAACCCATCTTGAACAGGGTCTTGCCGTTGGCGGACGGATAGGAGTAGATCTGACCGAGATAGAAGTTGTCGAGCTTGGTCTCGGTGACCACGTCTACCAGCTTCAGATCGGTGAACAGCTCTACGATCTTCACGATCTCAACAAGGTCGAGCTTCTTGGTGTCGATCACAAGGGTCTTGTCGCCAAGCTGTTCGGCAAGCAGGTCGTTGAGGAAGCTGTTGAGGATGCCGTCAATATCAATGTTGCGGTAGCCGTTGATGTTGAGCTCAACACCGAGGTCTGCAAGCAGGGCGTTGATGCCGTCCACAAGGCTGAGCGGCGCGCCGAGCAGGTGGTTGACGGAGGCCGCGAGGCCGTTGGCATTGATGAAGTAGAAGATCTCGGGCAGGAGCGCGAGCACTTCATCCACAGGATTGGCGAGGATGGCTTCCGCTCTGGTGAGCGTGGCAAGGATGATCTTCTCAACCTTCTCTTCGATGCTGGAGGTGCTGACTGCGTCGGTAAGATCCACGTCAAGAGCCTCAAGCAGCGGTACAAGGCCTTCGTTGTAGCCGTCGTAGCCGTTGATCACAAGGATGTCTTCAACCACGCCGGTATCGGTATGTCTTCTGTTGAACAGGCGGATGCTGCTGCCGAAGAACAGCCAGTTGAGGATGTCGGAGATCGGGGCAACGATCTCGGCAAGGGCGGAAGCGAAGCCTTCCTTATCGCCGACCACTGCCGCGTCGAAGGTCATGTCGTCCCACGCGTGGATGTCGATGTCGAAGATCAGGTCGATCGCGTCAGCAAGGAACGCGTTGTCCGCGCCTTCGCCCACAGCGTCGGAAACGAGCGTTTCAAGCTGTTCCACAAGGCCCTTGATCGCATCGCGGATCTTTTCAAGATTCTCAACGGTATAGATGTCGCTCATCTTGAATACGCCGGCAATGATATCGGCAACTGTGGTGTCGCCCTTGCCCGCAAGCTTAAGTACGGAAGCAATGACGGCGTTCAGATGATCGTCGAGATAATCGGCGAAGTCTTCGTTCCAGTCGCTGGCGTAGGTGAGATAGTTGATCGTGCGCTCAGGCGTGGTGATCGTGATATCCGTGCCGTTGAAGGACGCGTGTTCATCGAAGTAAAACCAATCGTAATCGGGCGTGATATGGATCGAACGCTCTTTCACCAGCGCGAGCACGTCGGCGATCAGACCGGCGGTGAGATCGAACTCATCCTCAATGATGACCTGGTTGTGCGTGTTCTCAAGGAACTCGATGGCGAAGGAGAGGACGATGGTGATCAGGTCGCAGCGATAGTTGTACTTATCGGTTTCGGGGAATTCGATGCGATAGGCAACGTCGAAGCTGGACTTGCTGTCATACTTCGTAGGCGTGCCGAGCACGAACTTGCTGACCGGGTAATCGGTGCCCAGAACTTCCATGATCTGAACGTCGGTGAGCGCTTCGATGAGCTCCACGGCCCAGCCGGTGTTCACGCCGTCCAGCGTAAAGTCGATATGCTCGTAGGTGTATCTGTTGAGCAGGTCGGTGACGTAGCCTTCAAGGTACTTGACCGGATCGAACTTGCCGTCGATCATCATCGCGTCGAGGATATCCACGTTGAGGGCGCTCAGATCGAACTTGTCGACCACGGCGTTCACGATGTTCAGCAGCACGCAGGTGACGTTGTTCACGATCACGCTGAGGCCGTTTGCGTTGATGAAGTAGATCAGTTCGGGGATCAGATCGAGCACTTCGTTCACCGGATCGGCGATGATCTCTTCGATGCGGTCAACCAGCAGGTCGATCACGTCTCTCAGAAGCGCAGCGCCGTCGCGGTTGTAGTCCGCGCTCGTCTTGGTGAGCTCAACGCCGAGGGCTTCGAGCAGCAGGGCCAGGCCCTTGCCGTAACCGTCGGAACCCGGTACGTTGATGAGGGTCACCGTCTGCGAGGCATCCTGATCCTTGGCGAAGAAGTTGTAGCTGTCGCCGAGCAGGAGCCATGCAAGCAGGTGGGAAGCGGGCTTCAGCATCAGGTACAGACCGTTCGCGAAGTCTTCCGCGGAGCCGATCGCGTATTCCTTGATGCCGCTTTCCGCGGTGTATCTCAGGCCGGTATCGTCGGTGAGATAGGTCGCCGTGTCGCTGACGTCGGTGAAGGTGTAGCTGTAGTTCCAGCCGGTGATGTCGCCGCCGAGCGCCAGGCCCGCGAGCTCGGCAAGATGCGTGCCGAGGAAGGCGTCTTCGCCGTAGATGAAGTCCTGAAGGAACCCGAGGATCGTGTTCAGGTTGTCGGCAGTGAAGATAACGTCGTTGGCAAACTCTTCATAGTAGCCGTCCAGCAGCTCGGTGAGCGTGTGCGCGCCGTTGGGCTTGATGATGGAGATGACGCCGTCCACAAGATACGCAAGGTTCTTATCGATGCCGTCGGCTCTCGGAAGCGTCCAGTCGTTCTCATACTCGAGGTAAATGAACTGGCTGGTGGGCACCTGAAGCGCCGTGTTGTAGGTGATGTTGTGGTCGGGATCCTCGGTCTTGATCGTGACGGTCTCGTCGAAGTAGTTCCACTTCATCTCGTTATACTTATAGGTATAAACGTCTTCGTCACCGGTGATCAGGGCAAGGATGGTATCCACAAGGTCCTTATTGTCGTCGTCAAGCTTCAGCAGGGCTTCCAGCGCGGCAACGTTATCGATGCCGTTGGCCTCGTCCTTGTACAGCAGGACCTCGATCACGAAGTTGAGCAGCAGCGTGATCATGGCGTCCTTGTCTTCCTTGCCGTTGTAAACCATGCGGAAGGCGACCTTGCCGTTGGTGGACGGGAAGCTCTCAAGCTTGCCGAAGTAGAAGTAACGGATGTTGTGCTTGGTGACCACGGGCACGATCGTAAGGCCGGTAGCGGCTTCGATCACGTTCACAATGGCCATCAGGTCAAGGTGCGTCACGTCGAGCGTTACGTCGTCGGGCAGGATATCCTTCAGCAGCTCGTTCACGATCGCGTTCACGTCAAGGCTGGAGAAATCGGTGCCGTTGACCACAAGGTCTACGCCGAGCGTATCGAGCAGGCTGCGGATCTGCGGCAGCAGGCCGTATACGGCGTTGATCAGGTTGAATACGCTTGCGCTCAGGCCGCCCGCGTTGATGAAGTACAGCAGGTTGGGCAGCAGCGCCACGAGCTCATCCACGGGGTTCGCAAGGATCTCTTCCGCTCTGGTGAGAACGGCGATGATCACCTTGTAAAGGAAGCTGTCTTCCACGTTTTCGGTGGCAACGAGCTTATCCACCTCGGAAGCGTCGGGCAGATCCACGCCCAAAGCCTCGAGCAGCGGAACAAGGCCGTACTTGTAGCCCTCCGCGCCGGTGAGGTTGATCAGGTGTCTGGCGTTGTCGTAGAGGTCGGGCTCCACGTCGCCGCCGCCGTCGCGGTAGAATTCGTTATCGTAGAAGTACTTCATATCCTCGCCGAACAGCAGCCAGTTGAGCAGCGTGTAAACGGGCTCAAGCACCGTGGTGAGGGTGGCGGCGAAGGATTCCTTATCGGAAACGTCGAGGGTATCGGTATCGATCTCGGCAAGCTTGGTAAGGTCGCCGCCGATGACCAGCGCAAGAGTGTTCACAAGGGCTTCGCCGTAATCGTCCATCAGCTTCTGGATGGCGTCTACGATCTTGACGAATACGTCTTTATTGTAGAGCTGATCCAGCGTGAACTTCTCGGCGATCAGGTCGGCGACCGTCTTGCCGGCCATGCCCGGGATCATGTTGAATACTTCCGCAATGATCTCGTTGAAGTTGTCAACCAGATACTCGGCGGTTTCTTCGGTCCAGTCGGTGTAATATTCAATATAGTTGATGGTGCGCGTGGGCGTAGCGATCACGGTGCTGTAATCCACGGTGGGCGCCGGATCCTTCTTCACGCCGTCCTCGGTATAGATGGACTGATCGGGATCGAAGTAGAACCAGTCGATATCCATCATCGCGTCGAGGTTGCCGCCCTTGAGCAGCGTTACGATGGAATTGATCACGTCGGCGGAGATCTGCTTCTCGGGATCCTCGATGAAGCCGTTCACGAGCGCCACGATGGCGTCCACGTTGGAGGACTTATCGAGCATATCCAGCGCAAGGCTGATCAGGATGGTGATCATGTCGGCGCGGGTCTGACCCTTCAGGCCGAGGTCGAAGATCAGGTTCTCTTCGTCGTCCACGGTGGGCGTGAACTTCACGCGGTAGGTATCGGTGAACTTGGTGGAAACGGAGGTATACTTCTCAACCACGCCGATGATGAACTTCTCGAGCGTGTAGCCGGTCACTTCGTCGATCTCAAGGCCGGTGTAGATCTCGACCATATCGATCACGAACTGCAGGTCTACGCTGCTGAACGAGAACGTGAAGTCTGCGGGCGCCTTGTCGCCGAGCAGATCCTTCAGGATACTGGTCATCAGGGCGTCAAGGTCTACCTTGTAGGTGCCGTTGTAGGGCTCGCCGTCGAGGTTCGTGCCGTCGTTGTTCGGGGTGAGGAACTTCATGATGTCGTCGCCCAGAGCGCCCACGTCGAACAGGTTGCTCTTGAGCACTTCGTTCACCACGGCAAGCAGTACGCTCGCCACGTTCTGCACCACCGCGCCGAGGCCGTTGGCGTTGATGAAGTAGATCACTTCGGGGATCAGCGCCAGAAGCTCTTCGATCGGGTCGGCCATGATCTCATCGATGCGGTTCAGGACGGAAACGATCACGTCCTTCACGAGCTCGGAGATATCCTCATACTCGGTGTAGGCCTTCAGGTTCTTGCAGCCGAGGGCTTCGAGCAGAAGCACAAGGCCGGTATCGTAGCCGTTCGCGCCGGGTACGCGGATGAGCTCGTCGTTCATCTGCTCATACTCGCCGGTTTCAGCATTCAACTGAACGTTGCCGTTCACGTTCTTCACGAAGAAGCCCATCGTATCGCCGAGCAGCAGCCAGCCGAGCAGGCCCTGCGCGGGCTCGATGATCAGCTGCAGGCCGGAGGCGAAGTCGTTGAAGTTTTCGGCGGTATTTATAATGTAATGTCTCACGCCGTCGGACTCATAGTAGCCGAGGTCGTGGTCGGTGTCGGCGGCAGTGCCTTCGGATACGAAGTCGTAGCTGCCGTCCCAGGCGGTGACGTCAACGTTCAACACAAGGCCGATCAGGTTGAGCAGCACCTCGGGCAGATTGCCGATACCGTTGAACAGGCCGTTGATTGCGCCGAGGATCTTATTCAGCGTTTCGGCGTTCAGGTAGTCGCTCAGCGGCAGCTTCTCGTCGAGCAGCTTGGAGATGTCGCCGTCTTCCACGCCCGCGATCGTAAGGATATCCTTCACCACGTCCTTGAGGCCGTTATCGATGTATACGGCTTTCTCGAAGGTCCACTGGTTGTTGTAGTTCAGATATACGAAGTTGCTTACCGGAACGGTGATGCCGTCGCCGAGGGTCTGGGTTTCGTTGAAGTAGTTCCACTTGAGGTCAACGGCTTCGGGCTCCTCGATATCCTTGATACCGTAGATCAGGTTCACGATGCGCGTTACCATCTCGTCGGGCGTCTCCTTGCCGTTGTCGAGGATCTTATCGAGCTCGGCGGCGTTGGAGAATCCGTCGTTTCTGTACAGGAGCACCTCAAGCAGGTAGTTGATGAGGATGGTCACCATGTCGGCGGAGCCGGGCATACGGAATGCGGGCTTGCCGCTGGCGGACTCGAAGTATTCGATGTCGTTCAGGTAGAAGTTCTCGATCTTTTCGGTGCCTACCACGTCAACGAGCTTCAGATCGGACTGGATCACTCTGGTAACGGTGTTGTCCTCGTCGTCTTTCTCTTCGATCTTGATGAGACCGGAAGCAAGGACCTTTTCAACCAGGCGCAGGATCTCAACGAGATCGAGCTTGGTGACGTTCACGTTATCGAGGATGAAATCGAGGATGGAGGGTTCCGCGGTCGCGGGCTCTTCACCTTCTTCTTCCTCGGCGGGAAGCATGGATACCACGAGCTTGATCACATCGGTGAGCTTCAGCGTGGTTTCGGCGGTGATGTGGTTGGCCTCGATCGCATCCTTGAGCGACTGCATCGTGTCGTCAAGGTCGTCGCCGGAGGTGAGCGCGATGATCGCGGGAAGCGCTTCGTTGATCAGGGCCACGAACGGCGCTACCAGGTTGTTGAGCACGGTGGCGAGCGCGTTGGTGTTGAGCCAGTAGATCAGGTTCGGAAGCACGTCGGTCACGGCGGCGGTGGGATCCGCAAGGATCTCTTCCACACGCATGAGCGTCTTCTCGATGAGCACGGACAGGAAGTTGCCGAACGCCACGTTGCGCTGCTGGGCGGTGGCGGAAGCGTTCACCGTGTAGCTCGGGCACTGTACACCGATGGCCTCGAGCAGCGGAACGAGCGCGTCGTTGTAGGCGCTGGCGCCGCCGATGGAGATCAGCTTTTCAATGCCGGTGCCGCCCTGCGGCGAATTCGCAAGATCCTTATCGAAGTATTCGAGCTTCTGGTTGAAGAAGAACCATTCAACGATCGGACGCAGCGGGGTAACGATGGAGATAATGGCGGAAACGAACGCGTTCTTTCTGCCTGCCGCGTCAAGCGCGTTATACTCGGCCTCGGTAAGGGTGGCAAGCGAGCCGAGAGAGCTGAGATCCAGCTCAAGCGCGATGTTCAGCAGCGTGTTCACGATCTCGGGGATCTTGCCCGCCAGATCGGAAACGGCGTCGGTAACAGCCTTATAATTGGTATAGGTAAATACGTTGTCGGCGAGCGTGAATTTCTCGCTGATGATATCGGCAAGCGTCTTTCCTGCCATGCCGGGCAGCATGCCGAGCACGGCGGTGATGATCTCGCCGAGGTTGTTGTAAACATACGCCGCAGTATCCTGCGACCAGTCGGAAGCGTAGGTCAGGTAGTTGATGGGCGCCTGCGGATAGTCGTCCATGGCGTTCGGCAGGATCTCGGGCTGCGTTGCCTTCAGCCTGAGGCCGCCTTCGCCGTCGGGCTCATACTTGGAGAGGTCTTCGTCGAAGTACAGCCAGTCGATCGGCAGGATCTCAGGATTGAGATTCGCCTTCAGGAGCTTGGCTACCGCTACCACGAGCGCTTCCTTGCTCTCATCCAGCTTCAGAAGCTTTGCGAGCGCTTTGGCGTTGGCATATTCATGGTCGGCGTCCTGATACTCGATGATGTCAACCACTGCGGAGAGCAGGATGGTCACGAAATCGGCGAACGAATCGTTGGTGCCCTGGCTGGAGTCGGAGCCGAATACCATCTTATAGCCCATGGCGGGCTCGCCGATGGCGCCGGCCTTGGAATCATAGGCGTGGATCTCGCCGATGGCGAACAGATCCAGACGGTTGCCGATCACGTCGGTGATCTCCATGCCGGTGATCACTTCAAGCACGTTGAAGATGTACTTCAGGTTGACGCCTTCCAGCTTGAAGTCCACGTCGGTGGTGCCGTCGTCGTGCATCGGGACCACGTAGCCCTGCTTCGCGAATACGCTCTTGAGAAGGCTGTCGATGGTCTTCTCGATCAGCGCGTATTTGCTGGCCTCGTCGGTTACGGAGGTCACGGTCTCGGGCAGGTGCAGCATATTCTGAAGCACCGGGCCGAGCGCTTCGATCTGGTTCACAAGGCCGAGCGGGCCGGCAAGCAGACCGGTGACGGACGCCTGAAGACCGCCGGCATTGATGAAGTAGATCAGTTCGGGAAGCAGCGCGACGATCTCGTTTGCGGGATCGGCGCAGATCGCGGCGGCGCGCTCTGCAACGGACTTGGCAAGGTCGTTGACGAACTCAAGCGTATGACCGTTGAGATAAGCCTCGGAATACTTCAGATAGGTATCGCAGCCCAGAGCCTCGAGCAGGTAAACAAGACCTTCTCTGTAGCCGTAGGAGCCGGCCAATGTGATCAGGTATTCATTGGAATTGTCATGCGCGGTAAAGAAGGTGTAGTTGTCGCCGAACAGCAGCCAGCCGAGGATACCCTTGGCGGGCGCGAGCACCTTCACCAGACCGGCAATGAAGTCGTTCTTATTGCCGCTGCGGATCTGGTAAGCCTTCTCCACGGTCTTGGTGGTGGCGGGGGTAATGACGTTGCCGTCGTTATCCTTCACCGCGGGCACTTCCACTTCGCCGTTTTCAACGTAATAGAGCTGAAGCCCGGCGATGTCTTCCACGGTTTCGACCTGCGCGCCCGAGGGAAGCGCGTCTACGCTGGCAAAGCCGTATTTATCGCCGTCCCACTGCGTGAGGTCACCGCCGAGCACGTAGCCGATCAGAGCGATCAGGTCGGCATTCAGCAGGCTGTCCTCGCCGTAGAGCAGGTCGGAAACGAACTTGAGCACCTTCTGGAGCAGGTCGCCGGAGAAGATGAAGTCGATGCTGAGGATATCGCCGAGATCATCGGCGTTTTTGATCTTTTCGATCAGGGAATCGGGTTCGATATCCGCGGGGTTGGAGGGCACGAGCATCTTGAGCGCCTGGAAGATGAGATCGTCAAATTCCTCGGCGGCGGTCTCGGCCTTGGTATAGGTCCATTCGGTGGTCCAGTTCAGATACTGGAACGCATAGGGCGTTACGGGTACGGAGTGGTCCTCGGGCACGGCGGAAAGATCGAAGCTGTGGTCGAAATACTTCCAGTCGATGTCGATCTTATCGAGCGCCTGCGGGTTGCGCAGCGCCGCGATCACCTGGCCGATCAGGCCTTCCATATCGGAGCCCTTGAAGAGCAGGCGGTCGAGCGTTTCGGCGTTGTTGTATTCCAACGGAGCGCCGTGGCTGTCGACGGTATCGATAAACGTACCGCTGTCGGTAATATATTCAAGCGCAAGCGCAAGGAGAACGGTGACCATATCCTTGACGTCTTCTTCGCTGGAATATACCATTCTGAAGCTCTGGTAGCCGTTTACGGAGGTGAAGGGCTCGAGCTTGCCGATATACAGCGTCTTTACGTAATCAAGCAGCGGGAACTGGCCGCCTACGGCGTTGGGATTCTGATACAGGCCGTCCATATACAGACCGGGCTGCACGTTGCCGTATTCGTCGTAGGTCTTTGTGAGCGTGTAGATCATGCCGAACACACCCTCGAAGGTGATGTTCGTAAGATCCAGGCCGGATTCCATGATATTATGGAGATCCACGGGCAGATCCACCACGGTGGCAACTGCGTCAAGCACCTGGTTCACGGCGCTGAACACGTTGTCGATGGAGGCCTTCAGGCCGTCCGCGTTGATAAAGTAGATCAGGTTGGGCAGGTTCGCGAGCAGCCATGCCACGGGGCCGCCCTCGCGTACGCCGGTGCTGTTCTTCGGGCCTTCGATGATATCCTTGAACAGGGTATCGATCATGGTTACCAGATCTTCCACGAACTGGCTGCCGTTGTAAGTGCCGTCGCCGTTGTCGTACTTCTCGGGTCTGTAATCGATGCCGTTTTCGGGATCATACAGGTCAAGACCGAGCGCCTCGAGGATCGGCACCAGAGCGGTGGCGTAAGCGTTGGTGGAGTTGATCACGACGTTGTCGTAATTCGGGTTATCCTGGCCCGCGCCCTGAATGCCGGGCATGGAATAAAGCAGGTTGTAATCTTCGCCGAGGAAGATCAGCGAGAACAGCGTGCCCGCGGGCTCAAGGAGCGCGTTGATGGCGTTCATGAAGGTGGTCTTATCCTCAATATAGGAGCCGCTGCCTTCAACGAACCAATCGTAATTCCGGTTGGCCTGCCATACCTTATCCTTGGTGGTATCCTGCGTGCCGTCTTCCTTCCACGGGTAATCCTCAACGATGTAACCCGCGTCTCTCCACGCGAACATATCCACGATGGCGCCGTCTTCGGCGTTATCGGTAAGCAGCGCGTTGATCACACCGAGGATATCGTCGGGCAGATAGGTGTAAACGTTTGCAAGCAGGTCGAGCAGCTTGATCATCAGGTCGGGCGTGAACACCTTCTGCGCGAGCAAAGCGTCTACCAGCGCGCTGAACGAGCTGAGATCGGTGCCCTCTGCGAAGCTGTCCTTGATGCTGCTGCTGAACAGCGATACGGCGTAATCGAGCACGCTGAGCAGCACGCCGGTGGTAGCCTCGGCCATTTCGGGCTTCCAGCTGGAGAGGTACTGAAGGTTGTTGACGTAATCAAGGTGGAAGGTGTGGAGATAGGTCTCTCTGCTCTGGAAGGCGGCAAGCTTCTCCCAACGGGTGAAGGTGTTGTTGTCGCCGGTGCCGAGGATCTCGTCGGTGTTGAAGATATCGACCCACTGAACGGTTTCGCCGTGGGAGATCTCAACCATACGGCCGCTGAAGATGTAATCCCAATGGGGACGGGTAACGGCGGCGTTGTAGGGCTCGTCTTTCATGATCTTAACGAGCGCCTGGATCAGGCCCTGAACGCCCTCGCCGGTGAGCAGGTTCTGCGCGCCGGGCAACAGGTTGGAAACGGTGCCCGCCAATTTGTCGAGCGCGGCGGCGTTCCCCTCATACTTGAGGATATCGATCAGCGCGGCAAGCGTAACGGTGATGGTATCGCCGCCTTCGAAGTTCAGCGTGTAGGTCTTGTACTGATTCGAGATGGGATCCTTGAAGCTGGTGTACCAGTATTCCTGATCTTGCGTGGCGCTGTAACTGCACGCGTGAAGCATATCATTTTCGGCGGCGTAGGCTACCATACCCTCGAGAGCGTAGGTGAGCGGCTGCAGTTTCAGGCCCGTAAGCCCCTGCAGCAGCGACCATACCTTCGCCAGCGTCATGTGTTTAACGGAGAAATCGAAGATGGCTGCAACCTTCTCGGCGTCGCGTTCGGTAGCTGCGCTGGTTACAGGCGCGGCCTTGATGCCGATCAGGTCGAGAAGCTGGGCGGTAAGGTCGTTTGCCGCGTATGCGCCTTCGGCGTTATATGAATACTTCATGATACGGCATACAAGCGTATGCACGATGTTATCCACGTCGATGTTCGCCACGGGACGAAGCGTATCGAGAAGCTGCCATACGAAGGTGGGCAGGTTCTTGATGATCGTGGTAAGGCCGTCGCTCTGCAGGAAATAGTAGAGGTGCGGCATCACGTCGATCAGCTTCTGGAACGCGCCCTTGCCGAAGGTCTTGCCTTTGCGGCTGTCCGTCTCAACGACCTTATGGCCGTCTTCAAGAACGTAGTTGCCGGAGGCGTCTACCTTATAGTAGATGAGGTCGCCGTTTTCGTCTCTGTCGCGTTCGTCGGTCAGCAGGTTATCCAACGCCTCGAACAGCTTGTTTACAAGATAATCGAAGCCGTTCTTGGCGCTCAGCGTCTTAAACTGATCCAGCGTCTTCAGGTCGTATACGCCCAGCGCCTCCATCAGCGGCAGGATGGCGTTGTTGTATGCCGAATATCCCTGGATCGTAAGCGCGGTGGCTTCGGTATTGCCGAACAGATACAGATCCTTGCCGCAGAGGATGAAGTTGAGAAGCGAGGAGAGCGGCTGCGCAAGCTCGCTGAACACGGCGCTGAATACGGCGCGGGCGTTCAGGGATGTAAGGTCGTCCATCTCGCTGCCGTCGATCAGCGGATACCAGCTTCCGATGCCGTAGGACGTACCCTCGTCATAATAGCCGGTATAGCTGCCGGGCGTGCCGGTACGGCGCAGCGTTGTGCCGTTGTGCTTCAGGTGGCCGATGATATCGCTGGTCAGCTTGACCTCCCAGGTGTAAAGCAGGTCGCCGTTTTCGGAGGTTTCCGCCTCGGTCCATCGGAGGTTGCTGAACAGGTTCTTATACGGGCCGTATTTATCGTTGTAGGGCTTGCCGTTATAGGCGCTCATCACCGTGCCGTTGATCTGCCACGGGATGGTCTCGTTGGGCGCTACGGCGTAGGCCTGAACGATCTTCCACGTATAGGTGGCGTTTGCGGTCATGGTGTTGGTGTACTGCAGGGTTACGGTTTCAACGTCTTCCTTGATGGGCTGCGCCTCGTAAACGTATACCTGGTTGTTCTGTACGTTGTAGGCGAGGAACTGGTTGTTGCCCAGCGTGACCTCTTCGCGGTACAGGTAGCCCCAAACGTTATACCAGTAATACAGGTTCATCTGCGGATCGCCGGTGATCTGCTGGCGCAGCATCTTCACGATGCCGGGGCTGGATTCGAGGGCCTGGCCGAGCTTGACGACGATCTCGATCACGTTCATGATGCCTTCGTTGTTGAACATGGAGTTGATCAGACGGTCGAGCCAGACGTTCACGTCGCCGTCGAACGGCTCCAGCGTTTCGGGCGTGATCATGTTCACCACGGCGTTTACGATGTTATCAACGTTTTCGTAAACATAGGTGGCTTTCTTATCGGTCCATTTATTATTGTATGTAAGATAGGTAAAGGGCGTCGCCGTCCAGTTGGTGGTGTGGTCCTCCGGCATATACCAGTCGAAGGTGGATACGCTGTATTCGGGCTCGTTGAGCAGCTCGATCAGCGCGGCGAACGCCTGATCGGAGCTCTCGATGCCCTCCACCAGAGAGAACACAAGCTGCGGGATCTTATCGCCCAGCGAGGAGCCGCTCAGCCCCGCGACGAAATCAAGGATATCGGCGATGCCGCCCTTGGTCTGCGCCGCGCGGAACACCCACTCGAACAGCGCGTAGAACAGCACCTCGGTGTTGGCGGTGACATAGGTACGGCTGCCGTTCCTGCTGTAGAAGTTTTCTACCTTATCGCCGTAGGTGGTATATTTGCCGGCGGAGCCGTAGGCATTGGAAATGCTCTTATACATACAGGCGACCTTGCCTGTGCCGATGCCGGGCAGGTTGGTGCGGGCAACGTCATGCGCGTCGTCGCCGGAACCAACGGTCACCTTATATACGGCGTCCTCGTTGATCATGCCGAGCACGCCCGCAAGCACGGTGTTGATATCCTTCAGGCTGAAGCCGAGCAGATCCTCCAGCACCAGCTTTTCGCCCAGGTCGAACGCCTCTTTGATATTGATGGCTCCCGCGATCTTTTCGGACAGCAGACCGCCGATGGCGGCGATGATGGAGGAGCCCAGACCGCCGTCGTCGCCCTTTTGAAGATCGGCGTCTTCAGCCCATACATGGAACACCACGTGGCGCTGCATCAGATTGTTGACACTGCCGTTCATCAGGTGGAAGCAGAGGTTGGGCAGGAGCTTGAGAACGGAGGTGACCGGCGCAGTGGCGAGTTTATCGATGAGCTGCCAGACGGGGTCGAGCAGCGCGTGCACCAGCGCGGTGCGGTCGGTGGAGGCGTTTCCTGTCTGGAAGGAAGCGACGGAGGCGAAGGTGTAGCCCATCAGGTCGCCGTTGATGCCGAGCGCTTCCATGACCGGGATCCAAAGCGTTTCGTACAGGTCGAGGTAGTTCACTTCGAGCTGCGCCTTCAGGTTGTGCACGTTGATATCGGCGGAGACCGTAATACCGATCTTATACTTGACGGGGTTACACCAAGCAACTGCGGCGTTATCTGCACGACCTCCGAAATTAGTGGTGCCAAACAGGCACTTCAGCAACGGCAGAGCCGAGCCGAAGATCACGCCGAGGACGGTACAGAAGCGCTCGTACCGCGCGTTCGCCGTCGCTGTGATGGAATCTCTCTGGATGGAATCGATGCCCCAGTCGTATTTGATATTGGGATGCTTTTCCAGATACGTTTTGAAATCGGCTTTATACAGATACTCGCCGGTCGTAGGATCTTTGGCGCCGCTCTGGTTGCCGTTATCGTCGTAACGGTACTTGGTCCAGCCCTTGTCGGCGCCCTTGATATCGTTGCCGATGACGGAGAAGCCGTTATCGATCAGGTGCTGGCCGAACCACTTGGGATAGATGTTGGCGCCCAGATCGTGCGTGAGCTGTTCAAAGGTTTTACTTGTATGACCGCCGTTTGAAGCACCGTTGGCATAGATTCTCAGCGTACCGGAGAGGTTATCCACGTTGAACGAACCCATATCCATCGGGCTCAGGTCCGTGATCGTTTTCACGATGGTGATCTCGAACAGGTCGGTCAGCATCGGGAACAGCAGGCCCACGAGGGTGTTCACCATTTCGTCAGTGAACAGCTTGGTGGCGAGGATATATTTGATGTACTGGCCGAGGGTAGTGATGCCGAGGCCAAGCTCATCCGCGCCGAGCAGGGCGGTGAAGTTGGAGTTGGTGAGGAAGTTGTCGAGCTTGGTGAGGGTACCGGCCACACTGGCGGACTTACCGCCGGAGGGCGCGCCGTTGGTGGTGAAATACGCGGTGAACTTATCGGCGCCCGCGCCCACCGTACGCAGCATATCGGAATCCTTGGGCAGACGCTCAATGTTGCCCTTGGTGAACTTGTTGGCATTGACAGTGGAATAAACGCCGTTCAGGCCGTTGATATAGTTGGTGGCGGTGGTAAGCCAGCTCCAGTTGACGCCGCGCGTCAGGTTGCCGGAGGTACGGGCGCCGAGCTTGTTGGAACCCGTGACCTTGCCCGTGCCGTAGCTGCCGGAGGCGGCGATGAACTCGCGGATATAGGTGCCGTCCGAAGCCTTCAGGTCGTACAGACGCTGCATGTTCTGGCGGAGCTGGAACACCGTCTGGATATTCTGCGCGGAGTTCTTCTCGTCGTATTCGCGCTTGATCTCGGCATACTGCGCCTGAATACGGTCGTAGATCTCGTTATACAGCTCGCTGAGGAAGCCCTTCACGGCCTTGCCGCGCGCGTCGTTCGCAAACCAGCTGTAGGAACCGGAAATGGCGTTGTATTTCGCCTCGGTCCATTTGATATCGTCGTAAAGCTGCTGGATGCTCGCGCCGCCGAAGATGTAACCGGCCATCTTATCGGCTACGGGCTGGTACGCCTGCAGGAACGCATCGGTAATGCGCCCGCGGGAGATCTGCTCATCGTGCAGCGCATCGGCCATTTCGACGATCTGCTGCTCGAACGTTTCGTCGAAATAGTTCTCAACGTTCACACCGTAGGAACGGGCGTTGCCTATCATGGTGACGGCGTTGGAGAAGAACGTATACAGCGCCGCCAGGTCGGTATCGTCGATCGGGCACTGCGCGCGCTCATAGTAATCGCCGAGGTTTGCGGCAACGGGGCCGGCTACCGGGGTGTAGGCGCCGGTCGTCTCGTTATAGGTATAATAGGTTTTATCGGGATCCACTGCGGTGTCGGAGGTCTTGGAGTAGGAGGTATCGTAATTGGCTTCAATATACTCCTGCTCGCCCACGCCCTTCAGGCCGTAGTAGGAACCCGTTTTTTCATAGTAATCGAAAAGATAGCTTCTTACGGGCTCGGCGACCGCGTTATACTTGATCTCGTAATAGGAGCTCAGGTTTTCTTCTCTCGGCTCTTCGATCTTAACGCCCGCGGACGTATAATACGTTTTTCCGCCCACAAGCACGGTATCGGCCGTTTGGACATAGTTATAGTGGTCCAGCGTGCGCTCAGCGTAAGTTGAAATATATGCTTTGGAAGGAGCTGTTACAACGGTATAGACGCTGTTCTGCACGTAATACTTCTTAACCGCGTTCAGGGTGGTATCGGAGGTGAGCTGATAGGTATGGTAAGAACCGGTACGCTCGTAATACGTGCCGAGGTTCTCGGCAGCGGGCTCCTCTACCGCGGTATAAACGCCCCCGTCAAGGGTATAGTAGGTTTTGTTTGCCGCAAGCGCATCGTCTTCGGTAAGCGCATAGGTAAACACCTCAACGTCTTCATAATACCCCGAAAGACCGGACTGGACGGGAGATTCCACCTGAGCCCAGTTGGTGAAATAGCGCTTTTCTCCGTCTACCTCTTCATCCTCGGTCGCGGCATAGGTATAAACGGCGTCGCGCACATAATAGGTCTTATCCCGGTCGATCTGACTGTCGGAGGTAAGGACGTAATCCGTTCCCGTCTGGTAGCCGCTCACGCTGTTGCTGAGCAGCTTGAAGAACTTCGACGTTTCGTTGGAGAAGGTATAGGTCGTCCCCGCGCCGTTGTTCAGCAGCACGTTCGCGGCAGCCTTGATCTCCTGCAGATAGTAGTTATACAGCAGGCTGCTCAGATATTTGATAAAGTTATCAAAATTGGCGTAGTAGGTGCTGCTGTCTTCCACGTTGTAGCCCTTGGCCGGATCATAGCCCGGGAACAGGTTTTTCAGGATCGCCGTGTTCTCGGACGAGATATCGCTCATGGCGCTTTTGAAGGTGTTCGCCTGCGCGATCACGGCCTCGATGCTCTCGGGGTTCGTGGTCTGGTAGTCGTCGCGGTTACGGGTATTGGGAATCAGCTCAGACGGATACGGCGCGGCGTTTACAAGCCACGCGACGTAATCCTTATAGCTCACAACGGCGAGCGCGTCGTGCGCGGCGTCGGCAAACGCTTTGTGCGTTTCAAACACCGATTCGCCGATATATTCCTCGCGGAACGCCAGATCGCCGGTCGCCACGGGCGCGTAAACGGCGCCGTAGTCATGATACATCTGGTTGATCTCAACCGTGCTGTAGTTGTACAGGCTGGCGTTGTTTACCAGGCCGCCGTTGTTGTACCAGGCCTCAAACTTCGGCTTGAACGCATCGGAGCCAACGTAATCGAGATACGCCTTAATCTTAACAAGCTGGGTTTTGGCTTCCGCCACCGTTGCGGCGGCAGGCGCGGCGGTCACGGCGGAGTTGACGTAATAAGCGCCGATCTCGCTGCCGTTGTTGGATTCACATTCCTGCGCTTCGGCGTTGACGGTGATGGAATACGACTTTACGATCTTGTATTCCGCGGCGGCAAGATCGTCGATGCTTTCAAAATCCGAAAGGATCGCGGCGGTCTCTTCCCGCGTTGCGGTGATCGTGATCGTTTGCGCCGTAAGGTTCGCCTCGAGGTTCGCGCGCGGGCCGTTCCAGATGGAGGCGGGAGAATACTGACCGTAGATACCGGTGGTATCCAGCACCGTGTTCAGGAAATTCTGCTGATACGTGTTGAGAACAACGTCGTAATCAGCCGCCAGCGTCGCGGTGATCTCGGAGATCAGCTCGCTGTTGTGTTTTCCTTCCCCGAACTTGGCGTCGCCCCGGGAAACGGACAGCAGCGCGCCCAACGCGGCCACGATATTATATGCGTAGCCGTTGGTCGTACCGTCCGTGATGGTGACCGTGCCGCCCGAGGACGCGATGGAGGACCAGTCTTTGGTGCTCATATAGCCGCCGTTATAGGCAGCCGTAAAAGCATCCGCCAGGTCCTGCCACGCCGTTTGCTCGGCGGTGGCGGCGAAGGCTTTCGGCGCAAGGCTGGGCAGAGCCACGGAAATGCAGCTCGCGGCCATCAGCACCGACAGGAATATGCTAAGAACTTTCGTGGAAAGCTTAGCCTTTGTTCCCATAAGTAACACTCCTTCTCATTGAAAAATGACTGCTTTGATAGCAAACCGCTGAAAGCCCCTGTTTTTGGGGGCACTTCGGGTATACTATATCATCATTATTATATCGCAAACTTTCAGGCCGTGTCAACAATTGCCTGTTCGCTATTCTGCACAAATATTGAATTGATTCATGTGCAGTTTTAACAATTTTTATTTATCCGCGAACGATTATGTTTCAAATGTTGCAAAACATTTAACAAAATCTCAAAAAACGCATAAAATCAACGTTTTCGGGCGCTGGAAAGCATGTTTTCTGTAACGAACGGCATATCTTGTGGCAGATGCGTACCGGGAACACCACATATATTGAATTCCGATTCTCCTTGACTTTTTCCCCTCTATCATATAATATGTAATTAATATTAAGAATTAAAATAGAGAAGAAAGGGAGAAAAGCGTTTGAGCAAGAAAAAGAAAAAAATCGTGAAGCTGACCGCGCGGCAGAAGCTGCAGAAGCGCGTTTCTTCCGTTTTCTCGTCTGTACGCGACGGCATGCTTCACACAAAGCGCCGCGCCGCGGATGCTGTGAGCGCCGCGCACCGGCTGTATTACCGGCTGCTGGGCCCCGTTTCAGGCAAATGGAGCATTTTGCCGCTCACTGCTATGATGTTTGGGCTGATGATGCTCACCTACGCGCTTTGGGGCCATTATTACCTCACACGCGACGTCTTTCTGGCGTTTCCGGCAACCGTTACCTTTTACACGCCGGATTACAGCGTGGGGTTTATTTCAAAGGCGCTGGCAGGGGAGATCTGGTCCTGGTTTTCCGACGTCGTTTCCATGAAGCCGCTGCTGAAGATCAGCCGGACGGCGGAATTCCTTTCGCTGATCCTGCAGTCCGCCGCGGCGGCAGCCGTTTTTAAAAAGGGATTTCTGAAGAAGAGCCCCGTGATCTGCGCGGCGGCGGCGGTGTTCGCCGCCAGCCCCATTGTTTTAACCGCGTTTATTTATAATATGGGCATGTTGGATATGTATAACGTATTGCTGCTGGCGGTGCTGTTCCTGCTCTCGGACACGCGCTCCGCCGTTGTGCTCACGCCCGTGATCTGCGTTCTGTGCGTTATGAACCACTACGATTTCATGCTGGCGATGTTCCCAGCGGTGTTTATGGTATTGTTCTATTACGTATTCACAGAAAAAAGGCTGCGCAAGGCGCGCGTCGCGTGTCTGGTCGTTACCTCGCTGGCATGCGTGGGACTTGCGGCGTATTTTGTGTTCTTTTCCAACCGTACCGTAACGATGAACAAAGAAGAGCTGAACGCCTTTCTGCTGAGCAAGATCCCTGTAAGAGAGCAGGAGTTCTTTTTAAAAGATTATTATTCCGACTGGATCTTCCGGGAGCATAACGGTGTGCGGTTCACCACCGTTCCCGACGCTTTGATGGGCATGCTGACCACCAGCAGCGAATTCTGGACCTTCCACGATCTGTTTCCCAGCTTTTATACGATCCTCCCGTTTTACGTTTTTCTGGCGTATTTCTGGATCCACGCCGCGCGCCGCGCAAAAAAAGGGCGGAAGCTTCCCTATCTGCTCTTTCTGCTGATGCCGCTGGTGCTTCCGGCTTCGCTGGTTTTCTCCACGGACGTAACGCGGTTCACGGCGGAATCCTATCTTGCCAACCTGATCCTGCTCGGCGCCGTATTGAAAAAAGACGACGTTTTTGTACAGGAAGCGGTCGACCGGCTCCAGCGCCGGATCGACACGCCGCGAAGGCGCGCTGCCGCGCTGCTGCTTGTTTTTGCCTTCGCCTTTGTGGGGCTGTCTTTTTATACGAGATGGATCCCGGTATGATACGTCCCTGTGCATAAAAGCAATCCACCGAAAGAAAGGGCTCCGTATGAAAAAAGCAAAACGAACGCTCT
>JAFRSZ010000296.1 GCA_017439205.1 Clostridia bacterium | reverse complement strand
AGCTCGGGTACCGGGCGATCGAGATCCGCGGGGTAAAAGACCGCCTGCGTTCTGATACGATCGAAGAGCTGCTGCCCGAAAACCGCGCCGAGACCCTTGCATTCGCAAAGGCGCGCGGCATATCCTTCTGCTGCCTCGGCGCGTCCGCCTCATTTCACGAGAAAAATAAGCGGGAAGAAAACCTTGAGGAAGCGCTCGGCACGGTAAAGCTGGCCTCCGCGTGCGGCATTCCTTTCGTGCGCGTGTTCGGGAACGACCTCGTAACGGACGATGAAGATACCGAGATCAGAGATATCGCCGGGCAGATAAGCATTCTCTGCGACGAAGCGCGCGGATATAACGTCGATATCCTGCTCGAAGTGCACGGCGATTTCAACACCGGCGAAAAGATCCTGAAGACCGCCGAAGGCGTGGGCCGCGAAAACTTCGGCATCATCTGGGATATTCAGCACAGCCGCGAAGATCCGGCGCGCTTCTGGGAAAAAACAAAACATCTCGTGCGCCACGTGCATATAAAGGACAGCGTCAACGGAAAGCTCTGCGGCACGGGAGAGGGCGACCTGCCCGTCGCCGAAATCGTCCGCATGCTGGAAAGCGACGGCTACACGGGGTTTTACAGCCTCGAGTGGGAAAAGCGCTGGCACCCCGAGCTGCGCGACCCGGCGGAGGAATTCCCCTCGTTCGTCAGCTTCATGCAAAAGCTCGTTTTGCCATAATTTACAGAAAATTTACTCAAAACCGATTTGATTTGTCCGAAAATTTATTGTATTATATAATCGATCACGCCGTTACCGCGGCGATTTCACCGAGGAGGAGGAGAAAACAGCCATGGGTTTCAACAAAAAGCTTCTTCGGGCAAGGCTCGAGAACGCGGCGATCACGTTCGTGAACACGCTTTTGCAGGCGTTCCACAAATCAAAAGCAGAACGCACGGGCGAGAAGATCGATACCGACGCAATGGAGCTGACCTTTGAAGACCATTTCGACGGCGATACGCTCAACACCGATATCTGGCGCGCGCACAACGCCTTCGGCGTGCGAAAGGGCGGCTTCTGGAGCGGCTCGCAGCTCCGCGTGGAAAACAGCAACCTGATCATCACCACCGAGTATCTTGAAAACGGCGAGTTCGGCCCCGCGTGGTACACGTCCGGCATCGAAACGGAAGACAGATTCGAGCAGGCGTTCGGCTATTTCGAGTGCCGCTGCATTCCGGCGAAGGGGCAGGGGCTCTGGTCGGCGTTCTGGATGATGAACGCCAACGTGCATAATGTGACGGGGCATTCCCGTAACGGCGCGGAGATCGATATCTTCGAGTCGCCGTTCTGGTTCCGGGGCGAAAACAAACGGAACCGCGTTACGCTGAACCTCCACTATAACGGCTACGGCCTGCACACGCGCTACAAAAACGTGGGGATCTTTCAGCTCGATAACGATCCCTACGAAAACTACAACACCTACGGCGTGAAATGGACGCCGGACGCCTACACCTTCTACATCAACGGCTATCCGGTAGCGAAGACCTCGTGGGGCGGCGTTTCGCAGAAGCCCGAATACCTGATCCTCTCGTGCGAGGTGGACGGCGGCGACGCGATCCCCACAAGGGGCTGGTCCGGCTATATCGAAAGAAACGATAAAAAGACGTTCAAAGCGGAATTCAAGGTGGATTACGTAAGGGCTTACCGGTTCAGATAAAAGAGGACGCTTCCCGAAAACGGAAAGGGGAAGATAAAAATGAAGAAACCGTTATCCGTTCTGCTGTGCATCACGCTGATACTGACGCTCCTGACGCCCGCCGCGGCGGACGAACTGCAGCCCGGCACGTTCGATTACCCCACGGTGGTCGTGCCCGGGTATTCGTCCTCCGACCTCTATATCGACGGCGAGAAGATCTGGGGCCTCGATAAGGATTCGATCATTCACACCGTGCTCACCGAGATCGCACAGTTCGGCAGGGGCCTCGGGGAGCTCGCGCTGCAGCGTCCGGAGTATCTCGCCGACCTGCTGGGCCGCGAGATGGTGAACTACGTGGGCAGGCTGGCGATGAACCCGGACGGCTCGAGCGTCTATGACGTGGTCACCTACGATAAGGATCCCGCCCACACGCAGTATTCGTATCTGCGCGCAGAGCAGGGCGGGCAGCACGTCCACGAGCACGATATCGCGAAGGACATCGCGAAGCTCTACGGCAAAAACGGCTACGAGCATCTGTTCGCCTACCAGCAGGATTTCAGACGCTCCATGGTGGACTGCGCCGCCGCGCTGGACGAATACATCGACGCGGTGCTCGAATATACCGGCGCAGAAAAGGTGAACCTGCTGGCGGTGAGCCACGGCGGGCAGACCGTGGCGTCGTATCTTTCGATGTACGGCCTTGAGAAAAACGTCGTGAACAACGTGCTTCTGATCGTGCCCGCCATCGGCGGCGCGGCCGCGGCGTACGACCTGATGAGCGAAACGGCGGCCATCGACGAGGAAACGCTGTTTTATTACATCGAAAACAGCCAGCTGCTTGAAGAGGACGTCAACTGGCTGGTGCGCGCGCATCAGTTCGGCTTTCTGGACGACCTCTGCAACATGCTGCTGCACCGCCACGTGAAGGGCATTTTAGGCTACTGGGGCAGCATATGGGATTTCATACCCGCCGAATACTACGACGAGCTGAAAAACGAGCTGCTCGACCCCGTTCAGAGCGCCGAGCTGATCGCGAAGAGCGATTATTTCCATTACGAGATCCTCGCGCACGTTTCCGAAACGTTCTCGGCGTGCATAAACGAGGGCATGAAGATCTACATTGTTGCGGGCGCGGGCATGCCTGCCGTCACGGGGCTGCGGGAGCAATCCGATATGGTGGTCACGGTGAACGCCTCCACCGGCGCGGAAACCGCCCCCTGGGGCAGCCGCTTCAGCGACGGCTATCCCCAGAGGCGCACCGTATGCACGGAAGAAGC
This sequence comes from Clostridia bacterium, assembly GCA_017439205.1. Classification (GTDB taxonomy): domain Bacteria; phylum Bacillota; class Clostridia; order Oscillospirales; family Acutalibacteraceae; genus RUG806. The sequence continues at coordinate 2,796 of JAFRSZ010000296.1, read as the reverse complement.
GCACCTTCATCTTTCGCCGGATATGTGCATCGACGTTTCGTGCGGGTACCTGCCCGACCAGACGTGGATCGTGAACGGCATGTTCCACGGCTCCACGTGGAACGACCCTTACTGCCGGGAGCTCTGCAAAACGCTGTTTGCCTCAAACGGCCTGCTGAGCGTTTATTCCGATCCCGAATACCCGCAGTTCCGATACAGCTCCGCGCCGAACTACGCCGTGGCCGCGGCGTTTGACCGTTCCGGGCAGGGGTACCTGAGCGGCGACGATACCGCGCTCACGGTTACGAATCTCTCGCAGAAATACAAAATGCGGCTCATCTCCGTTTCGGTTGAAGGGATCGGCGTTTCGTTCGACGTGAAGGGCCCCGTGTATCTCGAGCCCGGCGGATCGTATACCCTGCCCCTGCGGGGAACGGCGCCCGCGAAGAGCCTGACCACGGCGGATATCACGGTAAACTATTCGCTGATCGGCTCCGCAACGTCCCTCGGCAGCAGAACGCTCACGTTCACCGTGATGAACGGCGACCCGCCCGCATATAACGCGGCAGCCCCCTATACCGCCGCGCTGCACGAAACGGATTTTGATAAAAACGTCCCGCAGGGGATGGATACGCTTCTGAAGCGGACCGGCGTATACGACTTTCTGAAGATGATCGTAAACGCCCTGCGCACGGTCCTGCGCACGGTCCTGCGCAAATAACGGCGAAGGGAGTTTCTCTTATGCACGGCAAAGCGTTTTACCCCGTGTACTATCTTCTGCGCAAAACGATCCTTTTCGTGGTGGCCGGGTTCATGTGCATCGGCAGGTTCAGATACATCATTGAGGTGAAATACCCGCATCCGTGGGCGCCGAAGATCGTGGACGGTATCTTCGAGCTGATCACGCAGTATCATATGGCGGACCGCGTGATCGTCGCGAGCTTCTGGCCGGACGTTACCGGATATATCGACGATCACTATGCCGGCAGGCTGAACCGCTCCGCAAATCCCTTTGAGATCGTGGACCTCTACGGCTGCTACACCCGGGGCGACGATCTGAGCGATGAGCACTTCGGATACACCGCCCTGCAGATGCCCTATTACCGTGAAAACGGCAGGCTGATCATCGGCAACCTCGGCAGAGCGGGCTTTATCGATTACGCGCACCGATACGGCCTTTCGGTGCAGTACAGGACGATCGACCGGTCGGACGACGCGCGCCTTCTTGCGGCCGCCGGAGCCGACCTGCTGATGACGAACTACCCCGACCGCATTCGGGAAGCGCTGTATCCCGCGCAGGAGCAGCCGGCCGACCCGGCGGAATGATCCCTGCGCTCGGGACCGATCCATTTCAAAAACGGAGATAAACGATGCCTGATCTGAACAAAAGCATTTTTGAAAACGCGAAAAGCATGCCGCTGGTCTGCGCGCACAGGGGTTCCGCCTCGGGCAATATCCCGTGCAACACGCTCGCGGCGTTCGGCGCGGCGCTCATGCAGGGCGCGGACATGATCGAGCTGGACGTGGCGGTCAGCGCGGACGGCAAACACTACGTTTTTCATCCCGGCATGGAACGGGCGTATCTCAAAATCAGGTCGCTGATCCGGCTGCTGCCTTCCAAAAAGGTGGATAAGCTGCGCCTGTATAACCCGGACGGCACGAAAACGCAGTACGGGGTGAACACGCTTGCCGAGGCGTTCGATTTTCTGCGCGGCAGGTGCTATATCAACGTGGACAAATTCTGGACGGACGTGCCGGGCATCAGCCGCGCGATACGGGAAAGCGGCGTTGAAAAGCAGGTGGTGGTGAAAACCGGCACCTCCGCCCGCGAGCTGCGCGAGGTGAGAGAACACGCTTCGGATTTCATGTTCATGCCGATCGTGCGCTCCACCGACGACGTAACGGATCTCCTCGCCGCCGAGGGCGTAAACTGCATCGGCGCGGAGGTGCTGTTCAAAACCCTCGACGAGCCGTGCTGCTCCCCCGCCTATATCGAAGAGATGCATAAAAAAGGCCGCATCCTGTTCGCAAACGCCGAGGTATACGACCATAAGGCGGTGATCTCGGCGGGGCTCACGGACGACGCGTCGGTCACGCAGGGCCCGGAGGCCGGCTGGGGCAAGCTCGCCGATCTGGGCTTCGACGTGATCCAGACCGACTGGCCGGGCTTACTGAAAAACTATCTTCTCTCAAGGGTACCCTCCTCCGGCAAAGCCGGAGCGCCGAATATATGATACGCGCCGTAAAAGGCGGCGCACGAAAGGAGCAAATATTTATGGAAATGAAGTTTTATCAGTGCGCGCACTGCGGGCAGATCATCGCGATCGTGAAAAAGACCGGCGTGCCGGTGATCTGCTGCGGCGAACCGATGAAGGAGATCATCCCCTCCTCCACCGACGCTTCCGTGGAAAAGCACGTGCCCGTTGTGGTTGTTGACGGCTGTACCGTGAAGGTATGCGTCGGCTCCGCCGCGCACCCGATGGTACCGGAACACTTCATCGAATGGGTCTCGCTGCAGACCAAGGCCGGCAACCAGCGCAAGGCGCTGCGCCCGGGCGACGCGCCCGAGGTGACCTTCTGCATCTGCGAGGGCGACGAGGTAGAGGCCGTTTACGCCTACTGCAACCTGCACGGTTTGTGGAAAGCGTAAGCCGCCGCGCCCGAAACGCAGCCAAAAGCCCCGCCGCCGGAAACATCCTCCTGCGGCGGGGTTTTCGTTTTCAAGGTATACAGAAACATGAACTACAAATTGGAATTTGTCGCTCGATGCGACAAATTCCAATGAAATGAATAATTAAAAATTAACAATTAACAATT
>JAFRSZ010000295.1 GCA_017439205.1 Clostridia bacterium | reverse complement strand
GCAGATGATCATTTCGTGTTTTATTTGCGGGGCGTCGAGACGCCGCCCCCTACGGAAGAATCAAAACGCGCACCGCGTTTTCCGAAATCATTCATCATTCATCGTTCATCATTCATCAAACCGCGCGATAAACTGTAATTTATGGCCCGCCGGTTTTCCGGCGGGCCGTTTGTTATCATATGGTCAGAAGCTGAGCTGTGCGATCTCCTCGCCGGAGGTGAGGCTGAACGAATACATCTTGAAATACGGGCCTTCGGCGTTTTCGTATTCGTAACCGTATTCATCCTTTTGGAGGGTGTATTCATACCGTACGGCATACAGATACACTACGTCGCCGATATACAGCGCGCGGACGGAACTCACCTTCTCCGGCGTCTGCAGTTCGCTCTGTACTGCGATCCTGCCGTCCTCCACGGTAAAATACACCGCGCCCGCGGCAGCGCCGCCGTAGTAATCCCAATCGGTATAGGTTACGATAAAGCCGTTTTCGCCCACAGTGATAAAGCGCTTGTAATCGGTATCGAAATAGCCTTTGTTCAGCGTGTACTTATCAACTTCTTTGGGGTTTTCGGGGTCGGAAACGTCAAAGAGGCTGATCTTGCCGGCGTCGGTAATTCCCTCCTCGGTGCCGTCGTAGCCCACGCCGAGCATATAGCCCTCGCCCGCCGGGTGCAGGTAGGCGGAAAAGCCGGGCAGCTTGGTTTCGCCCGTGGCAACCGGGTTCGCGGGGTCCGAAAGGTCGAACACAAAGAGCGGATCGGTATTGAGGAACGTGACCACGTAGGCCTTTTCGTTTTCAAAGCGCACGCTTCTGATGTTCTCGTTCTCTCCGAAGCTTTTGCTCTGGCCGATCACGTCCAGATCATCATCCAACGTAAGGATATACGCACGGGAGGGGATCATGCCGAGACCGTCCCATACGGCGTTCACCTGCACCGCCATGCGCAGCACGCCCTCGTATTCGTCGATGGCAAAGGAATCGAGCAGCCACACGTCCTTATACTTGCCGGTGGTCTCGTACACGGGCGTATTCCCGGCGACGTTCACGCGGCTCACGGTAAGAAAGCTGTCCCACTTGTCGTTTTTGACTTCCTCATACCGGGTGCCGATGCAGTATACGTTCTCTGCGCTCACATAAAGCTGTTCGGTACCGCCCAGCACGGCGACCGAAGCGGTTTCGTAATCGCCGTCCAGCCGGGTCACGTTCACCATCGTGTAGGCGCTCGCGGAATCGTCCGCCACGTGGATGCAGCCGGGCGGCAGATAAGCGCCGTCCGCGCCCGCGCGGGGCACAAAGGTGGTGTAGTCGTCCGCGTTGAAGTTCTCGTCATCGGGATAATAGCGGGTCACGGCGATCAGGCGGCCGTCCGTAATGCGGGTCTCCACCAGACTGCCGTCGAAGAAGAGCTCCCGCACGGGGGTGATCGCCGCGGGGTCGGAGATATCCAGCACGGTGACCACGGTGAGGTACTCGATACGGAAGCTGTCGCCCACGTCCCAGTACTGTTCCTCTTCGTTATAGGTGAGCTTGCCTTCGGTGAAGCGCATTTCGGTGCCGGTGAGCACCGCACGGTCGCCGAGAAGGTAAAAGCCGTTGTAGGTGCGCTCGCGCGTCACTTCCCGGGCGTCCGGGTCGGTCAGCGAAAGGGTATATTCCCCGGCCACCGACATCTCTCCGCCGTTCGGGTCCACGATCAGCAGCCGCTGCGGGTTGCCGATCTGCTCGGTGTTCATGCCGAGCCAGCCGTAGTAATCGTAATAGCCGTAGTAATGCCCCACATAGCCGTTTGTAAGATTCTTCAGCACGTAGATATATCTGCCGTCGGTGCGGATCTCATCCGCTTCGTCCACGCCCTCGGTGCGGGTGTTGAGCTCTGAATAAGCTTCGTTCACAGTACCGGACATACTGTTCTCGGCGGCGGAAGGCGCGGCGGTGACGGCCATATCGGCGTCGTCATACACAATTCCGCCTTTCAAACCGTTGCGGGCGTAGCCGTAATACCGGTAAGCGCCCTCCTGCATATTGCTTTTCAGAAGCTGCCCCAGCGCGGAATAATCCTGCGCTTCGGCTGCAGCGGTTTCGGGCGTTTCTTCGGCGCTCTGAGCGATCACGTCGGCCTGCTGCCGGTCCGCCGTATTCTTCACGCGCACGTCGGCAAAGCGGATCGCAGCCGTCAGCCCCACAACCAATATCAGCACCGCGGCAAGCGACGCGGCAATGGGCACTACTTTGCTGCGGGCAGGCTTTTTCTGCGTCTGCCCCCGCACCGCCGATGCGATGCCTTCGGGAGAGAGCGCGTCCGGCAGCGTACCGCCGTGTTCATCAAATTTCTGTTTCAAAAAGGTACGGTCTTCGTTGTTCATACGTCCGCCTCCATCTCGGTTCTCAGATAGTGAAGGGCCCTTGAAAGACGGGAGCGCACCGCGGTGGCGCTCATGTGCAGAAGATCTCCGATCTCGCCGCTCTTATACTCCCCCAGAACGCTCAGCAGCACGATCTCGCGGTCGGTATCGCCGAGCTTATCCAGATATTTTTCGACCCAGCCGTCCGAAAAATCCGCGTAATACGGGGCGTTCGCCAGCGCCGGATCCTCCTCCCCCACCAGGACCAGCCGGTTCCCGGCGGATATGAGATCCTTGCAGCAGTTCGCAAGAATGCGGAAAAACCACGCCTTGAACGCCTGCGCCTTTTTCAGGCTTTTCAGATTTTTGAACGCGTTGAGGCAAGCCTCCTGCACCGCGTCCTCGGCGTTTTCGGGGCTTTTCAAATACCATAGCGCAAAACGGTAAAGCTCTGTGGCGATCTCGGCGTAGAGCCTGCCGAAAGCTTCGGCGTCTCCGTTCTGCGCTGCTTTGAGGGTCCGGATCCGTTCGGAGTCTGTCATAGCGCTTTCAACATCCCTTCATTCATTAGACGGATGGAAACAAGAAAGTGTTGCATCAAATTTCAGTTTATCGCGCAGTTCAATTAACAATTAACAAAGAACAATTAACAATTTCGGAAAACGCTGCGCGTTTTGATTTTATAAAAAAGATTTCCGAAAGCTGGAAAAACCTGCTTATCCGATGAGTATAATCGGGTAAGGGCGGAGCCCTTCCGAAATTGTTAATTGTTAATTATTAATTATTCATTTCATTGGAATCGCTCAGCGACAAATTCCAATTTACCGTTTCCCGAACCGTTTCTTCCCGCCGGGTTTGCGGGCTTCGTAATCCGCCTCCACGTCTTCCTTCCACGCTGCGTCGATCTTGTTTCCCTTGCGCATGGCGCTGATGGGGGCGCTCATGCAGGCGTAAACCTTTTCGGTGCCGGTGCTGTCCGCGTGGTAGTTCACCGCGCGCTCACGGGAGATGCCGATGTTGGCGGCAGTCTCAACCGCGTCGATGTTCGCGCCGAGAAACAGGAATTCCCAGCCGAGCTCCTTTTTGGCCTCGATCATCTTTTTCACCTGATCGCTCGTATAGGTGTGGCTGGCGTTCTCATACCCGTCGGTGGTGATGATGAACATGGTATGGGCGGGCACGTCCTCGGGGCGGACGTATTTGTGGATGGTCTCGATGTGTCTGATCGCGTCGCCGACGGCGTCGAGCAGAGCGGTGCAGCCGCGCACGGTGTAATCCTTATCGGTCATCGTGGGGATCTCGGAAAGATCGACGCGGTCGTAGAGGGTCTCGCTCACGTTATCGAACAGAACGGTGGTAACGAAGCATTTGCCCGTTTCCTTTTTCTGCTTTCCGATCATCGCGTTGAACCCGCCGATGGTGTCGGTTTCGAGCCCGCCCATGGAACCGCTGCGGTCGAGAATGAACACAAGCTCGGTGACGTTGTTGTCGTTTTTGATGTTGGTTTCGTTGGTTTTCATTTCGTTGTACCTCCGTTTTTTGTTTTGCAAGCAGAGTATACAACGGTTTTTGCCCCAAGTGGTCGCATGCGAAGCGACAAATTCCAATCTACACGCCCAGCAGCGGCTGATCGAACGCGTACAGCGCCTCGTTGATCTCATAGATATCATAATTGCCGCCCTTGATGAAGAACTCTATGATGATATCGAATTTATTGCTGTGCGAGAGGGCGAAGCCTGCCTTCATCAGCAGCTCGTTCGTTTCCTCCAGCGTGAGCCGCAGCGCGATGGCGAAGGCCAGCGCCGTGGGCTTGCCGGGACGGTAATGCGGATCGCTCCGGATCTTGGAGAACAGACGCCTGTCCACGTTCGCCCTCTTGTAGCACTCGGCGTCGGTGATGCCCGCCTCGTCGATCTTTCGCAGCAGCATCTCGGAAAAGCTCTCGTCCAGCGCGGCGACGGCGTCTTGCAGCGAGGGCGCTGCATTCGCGTTCGCGGCGACCGGCGGGCATACCGGCGCGTTCATCTGCGGCCGGATGGGCAATGCGTCTTTGTCGGACCCGGGCGGGGTCGGCAGCGCGGCGTCCGTTTCAAACGCATCTTCCGCGGACGCCTCCTGCGCCATGGGCGCATAGAAGGGCGCGCTTTCCGGGCGGGCGCTCTTTTTTTTGCGTCCTGCGGCAAAGCCGGGGCGGGCCCCCGAAAAAGAGGGAGCCGCGCAATACTGCGCTGCGGGCTGCGGCGGGGCTTCTTCCAGACACGCCCGGAGGTAGGCTTCTATTTCACCGTAAAGCGCCGGGGTAAGCCCTGCCCCGGTGCGGTTCTTTTTTTTCAGCACGGCTTAAAACGCCACCGTTTCCGGCGCGCCGCCGAAGGAAGCGAAAGTGGCGACGGCGTCTTCAAGATAATACACCACGGTGTTGCCGTCGTTCTCGTCGTACATGCCGCGCAGCTCAGGGTAGGCGTCCAGCATGCTCTTTCTGGCCTCAACGCGGTCGTCTTCGATCAGCTTTCCGGCGATGCGGACCCACGCGCCGTCCTTGAACGCGCAGATCTCGGCCTTCGGATTTTCGGCAAGCTGGCGCGCCACCGGCTTTTTCTTGCCGCTCTGGATGTAAAGCCGGTTCTCAAAAATGTGCGCGGTGCCGAACGGCCGCACGCGGGGCTGATCCCGCTCGACCGTAGCGAGATAATACACCCCGGCGTCCTTTAAAAACTTACAAACTCTTTCCATAACAAAAACACCTTTCTATGATTAAAAATGGATGATGAATGATGAAAATGAAACGTAATCAACCGTTCCGGCGGCATAATTCCGCATTCCGCATTCCGAATTTTATTCCAGCTCAAACGCCCCTGTATACAGCCGATAATACGTTCCCTTCTGGGCGATCAGGTCGTCGTGGCTGCCGCGTTCGATGATGCGGCCGTGCTCCAGCACCATAATGGCGTCGGCGTTCTGCACGGTACTGAGCCTGTGCGCGATCACGAACACGGTACGGCCCTTCATCAGCGCGTCCATGCCCTTCTGCACGTGGGCCTCGGTGCGGGTATCGATGGAGCTGGTGGCCTCGTCCAGGATCATCACGGGCGGGTCCGCCACCGCCGCGCGGGCGATAGAAATAAGCTGCCTCTGCCCCTGCGAGAGGTTCGCGCCGTTTGCGGTGAGCTTCGTGTTGTAGCCCTCGGGCAGGCGGGTGATGAAATCGTGCGCATTGGCGAGCTTCGCGGCGCTGACGCACTCTTCGTCCGTGGCGTCGAGCTTGCCGTAACGGATGTTCTCCATCACGGTGCCGGTGAACAGGTTGGTGCTCTGCAGCACGATGCCGAGCGAGCGGCGCAGATCGGCCTTTTTGATCTTGTTGATGTTGATGCCGTCGTAACGGATCTTGCCGTCTTCAATATCGTAAAAGCGGTTGATAAGGTTCGTGATGGTGGTCTTGCCCGCGCCCGTCGCGCCCACGAACGCCACCTTCTGGCCGGGCCGCGCGTAAAGCGACACGTCGTAAAGCACCTGCTTGCCGGGCACGTAAGAGAAGTCCACATGGTCGAACACCACGTCGCCCTTCAGGGGCGTATAGGTCACGGTGCCGTCCGCCGCGTGCGGGTGCTTCCACGCCCATTTGCCGGTATGCTCTTCGCACTCGGTGATCTCTCCGTTTACTTCCCTGCAGTTGACGAGCGTAACGTAGCCGTTATCCGCTTCGCTCTCCTGCTCCAGAAGGTTAAAGATACGGGTGGCGCCCGCCATGGCCATCGCAATGGCGTTGATCTGCTGGCTCGCCTGGTTCACCTGCCCGGTGAACTGCTTGCACATGCCGAGGTAAGAGGCCACCACCGCCACGGTGAGCGGGGCGAAGAAAACGCCGGTTGAAAACCCGGTGAACAGGTTCTCGAGCGAGATGTTCGGCACGTTCGCGCCGCAAAAGATCAGCACGCCGCCCACAAACGCCGTGAGCACGTACAGGATATTGCCGATGTTGTTCATGATGGGGCCGAAGATGTTCGAGAAGATGTGCGCCCGGCGGCTGTTTTCGCAGAGCTCGTCGTTCACCTTGTCGAAATCGGCTTTGGCGGCGGCCTCGTGGGTGAACACCTTAATCACCTTCTGGCCGTTCATCATCTCTTCGATGAAGCCCTCCATACGCCCCACGCTCTGCTGCTGCTTCACGAAGAACTTCGCGGAGTTGCCGCCCACCTTTTTGGTGACGAAGAACATGCCGATCACGCCCAGCACCACGATCACCATCAGCGAAATGCTGAAATACATCATGATGCCAACCAGCACCACCAGCGTAACGGCTGCCGAAACGATGCTCGGGATGCCCTGACTGATCATCTGCCTGAGCGTGTCGATATCGTTGGTATAAACGCTCATGATATCGCCGTGGGTGTTCTGGTCGAAGTATTTTACGGGCAGATCCTGCATTTTATCGAACAGGCGCACGCGCATCTTGTCGAGGAAACCCTGCGTGAGATACGCCACAAGCTGCTCTCTGGCGGCGGCGGCGATCATACCGAGCACAAGCAGCGCGCCGCATTTCAGCAGCAGCGAACGAAGGATCGGAAGATACGTATTTTTGAACGCTTCGGCGCACGTTTCAAGAAACGCCGCGTCTGCGCCTCCGGCAGGCATCTTGGGCGCCAGCTCCCTGAGCGCGTCGGTGATCACGGCGGTAACGTTCTTCACCACCACGGCGGGCACCACGCCCGCGGCGGCGGAAACCGCGATGCACACGAAGATCAGTATCAGCACAACGGGGTAATCCTGCCGCAGGAGCTTCAACAGCTTTTTGATCAGAGAAATATCGATATCGCCCGCTTTGCCGCCGCGCATGCCGCGGCCGCCGGGCCCTTTTACGGGGCGGGGGTTCGTATTGCTGCGCTTATTGCTCATCAAAATCACCGCCCTTCGTCTGGGATTCGTATACTTCGGTATAAATGGCGTTTGCGCCGAGCAGCGTTTCGTGCGTGCCGACCGCGTCGATGCGCCCGTTTTCCATCACCACGATCATATCCGCGTCCATCACCGAGGCGATGCGCTGGGCGATGATGATCTTGGTGGTATCGGGGATCTTCTCTCTGAAGGTCTTGCGGATCAGCGCGTCCGTTTTGGTATCCACCGCGCTGGTGGAATCGTCCAATACCAGGATCTTCGGCTGCTTAATCAGCGCGCGGGCGATGCACAGCCGCTGCTGCTGCCCGCCGGAAACGTTCGCGCCGCCCTGCTCTATATATGTATCGTATTTTTCAGGGAAGGACTCGATAAACTCGGAGGCCTGCGCGAGCGCGCAGTAGTATTCGATCTCTTCGTCGGTGGCGTCGGGCTTGCCCCAGCGCATATTCTCTTTGATGGTGCCCGAAAACAGCACGTTTTTCTGCAGCACCACGGCAACGCCGTCTCTGAGCGCGGCAAGATCGTATTCGCGCACGTCCACGCCGCCCACCTTCACGCTGCCCCCGGTAACGTCGTAGAGGCGTGAGATGAGCTGAATGAGGCTCGTTTTGCCCGCGCCCGTGCCGCCGATGACGCCCACGGTGGCGCCGGCGGGGATATGCAGGTCGATGTTCTCAAGCGTACAGCGCTCCGCCGTTTTCGAATACTTGAAGCTGACGTTTTCAAAATCAACGCTGCCGTTTTTTACCTCGGCAACGGGGTTTTCGGGATCGGTGATCTCCGGCGTTTCATCCAGCACCTCAACGATACGCTTGGCGGAGGCGATGGAAATGGTAACGGTAACGAAGATCATCGTGGCCATCATCAGGCTTATCAGGATCTGCATCGAATAGGTCAGCATGCCAGAAAGCGTGCCCACCTCCATTTCGGTGCCGCCGGTGGAGATCACGATCCTTGCGCAGAAGAAGCTGAGAAGTATCATCGAGCCGTACATGGCCACCTGCATCAGCGGGGCCGCCCCGGCGATGATACGCTCCGCCTTTAAGAAGTCCGCGCGCAGCATGGCGCTGGCCCTGCCGAACTTCTGCTTTTCATACGCCTCGCGCACAAAGCTCTTTACCACGCGGATGCCCTTGATGTTTTCCTGCACCGAGGCGTTCACGTCGTCGTATTTTTTGAACACGGCCTTGAACAGCGGCATCACGAACACCGTCATGATGACCACGCCGATCACCAGAAGCGGGATGAACCCCGCGAACACCCACGCGAGCCGTTTGCCGAGGTTCGCGCTCATGATCGCGGCGAAGATCAGCATCAGCGGCGCGCGCACGGCGATGCGTATGATCATCATAAAGCTCATCTGCACGTTGGTCACGTCCGTGGTGAGGCGCGTGACCAGTGAGGAGGTTGAAAAGCGGTCGATGTTCGCGAAGCTGAAATCCTGCACCCGGTAAAACAGGTCCTTGCGCAAATTTTTGGCAAAGCCGGTGGAGGCGTCCGCCGCGAACTTACCGGCCAGCGCGCCGAACATGAGGCTCAGCATCGCCATGCCGAGCAGCATCAGTCCGTATTTGCTGATCTCGCCGAGGCCCTTCCCGGCCTGGATCGCGTTGATCAGCTTCGCCGTAAAGGTGGGTATGACGCATTCGCACAGCACCTCGCCCACCATGAACAGGGGCGTGAGCAGCGTTTGTTTTTTGTATTCCCGCACACAGCGGGCAAGCCTTCTTAACATGGGTTTTCCTCCCCGGGAAAAACGTTGTTTAAATGTATATATTATACTATATTTTAATAAAAGATGCAAGTTAAATGATTGTTAAATTGCAGTTTACAATCCGCCCCGCCGGGAATCCGGCGGGGCGGCTGCGGTTATTGCGGTAAATCAGAATTTGGGCAGGTTCGCGCGATATTTGGCGAGCTCCTCGTCCGTGGGGATATAATCGGTCATCTGGCCGTCGTGGAACTTCTCGTATGCCACCATATCGAAATAGCCGGTGCCGGTGAGACCGAAGAGGATGGTCTTCTCTTCGCCGGTCTCCTTGCACTTGAGGGCTTCGTCGATGGCTACGCGGATGGCGTGGCTCGATTCGGGCGCGGGCAGGGTGCCTTCCACGCGGGCGAACATCTCTGCCGCCTCGAACACCTTGGTCTGCTCCACGCTCACGGCTTCCATCAGGCCGTCGTCGTAAAGCTGGCTGAGCACGGGGCTCATGCCGTGGTACCTGAGGCCGCCCGCATGGTTTGCGGAGGGGATGAAATCGGAGCCCAGCGTGTACATCTTGGCGAGCGGGCAGACCATGCCGGTATCGCAGAAATCGTACGCGTAGACGCCGCGGGTGAAGCTGGGGCAGGAGGCGGGCTCCACGGCGATGATGCGGTAATCCGCTTCGCCTCTGAGCTTTTCGCCCATGAACGGAGAAATGAGGCCGCCGAGGTTCGAGCCGCCGCCGGCGCAGCCGATGATGATATCGGGCTTCACGCCGAGCTTATCCATGGCGGCCTTGGCCTCAAGGCCGATCACGCTCTGGTGCAGCAGCACCTGATTCAGCACGCTGCCGAGCACGTAACGGTAGCCTTCGCTCTTAACGGCCACTTCCACGGCCTCGCTGATCGCGCAGCCGAGGCTGCCGGTGGTGCCGGGATGGGCCTCGAGGATCTTCTTGCCGATCTCGGTGGTGGTGCTGGGGCTGGGCGTGACGTCCGCGCCGTAAACGCGCATCACTTCGCGGCGGAAGGGCTTCTGCTCGTAGCTCACCTTCACCATGAACACCTTGCAGTCCAGACCGAAATAGGCGCACGCCATGCTCAGCGCCGTGCCCCACTGGCCCGCGCCGGTCTCGGTGGTAACGCCCTTCAGGCCCTGCTTCTTGGCGTAATAGGCCTGCGCGATGGCGGAATTCAGCTTGTGGCTGCCGCTGGTGTTGTTGCCCTCAAATTTATAGTAGATCTTCGCGGGGGTGCCCAGCGCCTTTTCAAGAAAATATGCGCGCACAAGGGGCGACGGACGGTACATTCTGTAAAAGCTCTGGATCTCTTCGGGGATCGCGATAAAGCGGTTGTCGTTATCGAGCTCCTGCGCGACCAGATCGGCGCAGAAAACACCGCCGAGCTCTTCAGCCGTCATCGGCTGATGGGTGCCGGGGTTCAGAAGCGGCGCGGGCTTGTTCTTCATATCCGCGCGCATGTTATACCACGCGGTAGGGATCTCGGATTCGTCAAGGTACGTTTTGTAGGGGATCTTCTGTTCTGCCATTTTTTCTTTCTTCCTTTCTGTATTTATATTAATTGCCGTTCTGCCGAGGTTTTGGAGGTCCCGTAAAAAAAACAAACCCCGTCCCATGTTATCAGGACAGGAGCTGAACTCTTGCGGTACCACCCAATTTCGCTTTCTTCCGAAAGCGCACTCTTTTCACGCACGATCATGCGCTGCCTGCTGTAACGGGCGGCCCCCGTCTCCCCTACTCGATCGCTCTTTCGGTTCGCCCTCACAAGTCCATTCGCCGAACTGCCGTTTACCGCATTCACACCATATAGCGGCTCTCTGAAAACGCCGTATGCCCGGGTACTACTCTTGCTCACCGGTTCTTAATATGGCACCATTATAGCGGCATAAAACGGCATTGTCAAGTGGTTTGTTGAAAAAAATTCATCATTGTTAAATATTTGACGATTTATAAAAATTAATTTCAGGGCTGCGAAAATCAAACCCGAACCGTTTTTTCAGAGCGGATCTTTCCCAATACTGCCGCATCCGCCTTGACAATACGCCGTCAGTAATCGAAATCCTCGGGGTCCGCTTCGGCGAACATGGCGCAAACGTCGTCAAACACGGCGTCGTCTTCGATCTCGCGGTAGCGTTCCGGCGCGCCCTCGATGAACTCCATCACGCACACCTCTCCCCCTTCGTCCGCCAGCGCGGCGTATTCTTTGCCCTCGCGGCAGAGCATGTCGATAAAGCGGAACCAGCCGCTTTCGCCGGTATCGCTTTTCAGCAGGATCATATCGTCCTTCGCGTTGATCTTTGTAAGCTCCATGGGAACCTCCTTCAAATT
>JAFRSZ010000028.1 GCA_017439205.1 Clostridia bacterium | reverse complement strand
ATTACCTACATAATCGTTTGTAATTTACAGGTGTTGATTTCTATGCTTTTGCGGGGCGTCGAGACGCCGCCCCCTACGGGAGGGTATCCCGAACCGCTCGCTAAATTCCAATTTGCCGCAAATAAGCAAATTCGGGAGCCCTCTTCGCCGCGGCGACGCAGGCGCGTGGGATGCGCTTTATTCCCCCAGAAGCGCCGGATAAGCGGGATATACGGTATCCGCCGCGGGAATGCGCTCCAGCGAGCCGGGCGCGGGCGCAAACGGCAGCCGCAGCGTCCAGGTGCCGCAGGCCGTTACGATCATGTTTTTCATGTTCGGGCTGTTTTTCAGCCAGGCGTTGGCTTCGCTTGAAAGCATATCGTCCATATTCACGCGGAATGAAACCGGCAAAATCGCGTACGTGGGGTCAACGGCGGCGTAGAGCGCCTCGGTGCCGTTCCAGCCGTGGTGCGCCATCTGCAAAATATCGGCCTTCAGCGCGGTAGAGTATTCGCGCAGCACAAGCGCGGAAGCAAGGAAGGCGAAATCGCCGGTCCACAGCACGGTCTGTCCGCCCACAGTCATCTTCAGCAGCAGAGAGCATTCGTTCATGCCGCCGTCCAGAATGGTCTGCGGATAAAGATCGTCGTAGGCGTACAGCACCTCAAACCGCGCGTTGCGCACGGCGAAGCGGTTTCCGGAATGCGGCTTCACCACCGGCACATCCGCATAGAAATCCGCCAGATTTTTCTTGAACTGCGTGAAGCGGTAGATCGTATCGTCCAGCATATACGGCGAATCCGAAACGGCGGTCTCCTCTTCTTTGGGGAAGTTGAAATACAGCCGCTCTATCACCACGTCGTCGTGATGGTCTAATGAAAAGCAGTTGAACACGCCGATGTGGTCCCCGTGCAGGTGCGTGAAGATCCACGCCGCGATCACGGGCTTATCGGTCCCTTCCGGCTTTTGGGCGTTCAGAATGCCCATCAGCTTATCGGAATCCACGTGGTTCGGGTCGCCCATGCCGCCGTCGATGATGCAGAAGCTGCCGTCGGCAAGGCGGATGATAAAGCCCATGCCCTCTCCGGCCACCACGGTTTCACCCTTCATGCCGGTGAGCAGCGTGTCAAAACGGTCCTCATACGGGTCCTCCTGCGGGCAGAGCGCGCCTTTAGGCTCCGCGATCACGCGCAGCGTGCCGGTGCGGGAAAACCACGAAACGTAAACCGCCGTATCGCCCTTATACAGCGTAACAAACCGGTTTGCTTCAATGGTGTTTTCGCTGTAAACGGCAAACCCGTCGTTTTGCAGCGCGGCGCGGTAAGCGGTGAAATCGGCTTCGGCGGTCTGCTCGTATCTGCCGATCAGCGTGCCGCCGGAGCTCTCGAACGTCCCCGCCGGGACGCCCGCCTTCGGCACGCGCACGCCGTATCTCTGATAAATCGGTTCGTTCATATCAGGTTCCTCCTCTGTGGTTGGTTCTGTAGGCTGTTCAGTGGGCTGTTCGATCACGGTCGTGGGCTCGGGCTCGGCGGGCTTTTTGCCCCAGCCGAACAGGCCCGAGAAAAACGCCGCGATCGCCGCGAAAAATGCTATGATTTTCTGAAATATACCCTGCATTGTATCACTCCTCTTTGTTTATAACCGGAACAGCCGACGGAAGAAATCGGCGATTTTCCGGAAAAACTCCATGATCGTCTGCCACAGGCTCTTGCCGGAACTGTTGCTGCCGGACGGTTCCGTTGCAGGTTCCGTAGTCGGCTCGGTGGTTGGCTCCGTAGGCGGCTCTTCCGGACGCCATCTTTCCTCGCCGAACAGCACGCCGGGATCGCCGCACTGGAAGCACTCCGGCTGCTCAATGCCCAGCGCGTACAGCGCAATGGCGGCTACGTCACGGTCGCTTCGTAGGTCTCGCCGCATTCGGCGCAGCGGAAAACGCCGCAGCAGGGCGTGGAAAGTCCCGTTTCGGTGCGCAGCGCCTCCAATACGCCGGCGTGCTCGTGTTCGCCCGCGGCAAACGCGGGAACCAGCGTGAGCGTCGTGAGCAGCACGCAAAGCAGAATACTTACGGTTTTTTCATGGTATCGGCCTCGCTTTCTTCAAACTAAACAATCGGGGAATAATATTCCACTTTTCAGTATATCACAACCCCGGCAAAAAGCAAGCGTCATGGAGTGAAAGACCCTTTGCGGGGAGTGAACAGGGGGGGAAGGGCCCGGTTACTCACGCTGCGCACCAGCATATCGCGTACCGCAGGTACATATCGCGTTTTCACAGGGTGAAAACATATCGCGCTGCGCAGCAGCATATCGCAAAAACAGATATTTTTTTGCTTCACGTACCGGTTTTCGTACTGCTTGCGTTTTGATCCGCAGGACGGCAGAAAGAAAAAAGGGATTTCCGTTGCCGAAAACCCCTTCCGCGATATATTACTTCGTAATGCGATATGCGCCTGCGGCGCGCGATATGTTTTCGCACGGCTCAAACGCGATATGTTTTGCTGCCGCAAAACGCAAATGGCTTTGGCCACTATTCACTGGCCACTATTCACTGGCCACTGGCCACTAACCACTCCTATCCCAATTCCTTTTCAAAATACGGTTTCCCGTCTTTAATCGCGACCTTGCGGTTCATCGCGTGGTGGGCGAAATTGCGCGGGCGGATCGCAACGCGGTCTTCGTAGACCTCGATCACAACGCCGATCCCCATCGAGCGGTCGTCGCCGTGGTGGTTGCCGCAGGCAAGGCTCGGCAGGTTCACAAGCACAACGCCGTCCTCCTCCTCAAAGCTGGAATAACCCTCGGCCGCCTTTCGCGCCTCGCCGCACAGCCCCATATGCGAATGGCCGCTGAAATAGAACACGTTTTTGTGCGCCTTCAGGATCGCCGCCACGGTGTCGGATTCCGTGCCGATGCCGCCCTCCATCGGGTCGGTGGCGGTCCCGCTGCGGTCCCAGGTGCGGGGCAGGCCGTGCCGCCCGTTCAGGCTCTGGTGACAGAATACGAAGGCGGGTGCACCGTTCGCCGCGTCCAGCTCGGCGGAGAGCCACTTCAGCTGTTCCTCTCCCAGATGCGCCTCGCATCCGGCGTCCTCTGTGTTGCCCAGAAAGATGAGCTTATAGCCGTTTACCGTGTGCGAGAACCAGGTCTTGTCGTGCTGCGTCCCGCAGATCGCGTTGGAAAAGCGCAGATAGTTTTTCTCGGCCTTTTCGTAGCCGTCGTCGTTCCACAGGTCGTGGTTGCCCACGGTGAGGAAAACATGCTTTGCGGGGCGGGCCCTGCGAAAGCATTTCTGCGCCAGAAGCCAGTTCGTTTCGGACCCGCGCGAGGTGGTGTCGCCCACGGTGAGGTAGACGTCCACCGGGTGGGCGCTGTCCTGCGCGTCCTTCAGCGACTGCGTCAGGTACCACATCGGCAGCGCGGGGATCGGGTGCTTGATATCGATATGGTTGTCGCTGGTAACGGCGACCAGCAGCTTTACGTTCTGATGCAGAGGCGTGATCTTTGCCATGATTCAAACAACTCTCTTTCCATTTTGCCGGTTTTGCGGGCGTCAGTTAAAAGTGTATGCTGTTGAGGAACGCCTCGAACGCGGATTCGGAAGCCTCGTCGCGGACCGTGCTCCAGCCGTTATAGTGGCCGCTGTTGCGGATCTCATACACGTCGCTGCCGTGCTGCGTGAAATAATCGTAGGCGGCTTTGCCCTCATCCGCCTTGAGAACGGTATAGGCGATGTCGCCGACCGTCGTTTCCTCATACGTTTTGTCTGCGTCGGTCACGTTTTCAACGGTGTCGTTTCTGAAAACACGGATCATCAGACGGAAATCCGGGTTGGAAAGATCGTCGCCGTATTTCCATACCACGCTTTTTTTCACCACTTCGCCCGCGTCGTTTTCAAGCACGGTGATCCCATAGCCGGCAAGCGGCAGATCCTCCGATACGGTATAGCGCACGTCGAACAGATCGGTATCGTTCGGCTTGATTTCGGCTTCGGCGTCTGCGAAGGTGATCGCCGCGATCTTTTCGCTGCGCAGCGCGGGGCCGTCGACCCCCTCCGGAACGGTGCACTGCACGCCGTATGCGTTGCTGCCGTGTTGCGTGTAAGCCTGATACTCGTTCTGGCTGTCGACCAGATAGAAGGTCTTGCCGTTGACCTCCGTTTTATCTATATCGGAGGAGCCGATCTTGCTCTCAAGGTCCAGATCCTTCAGCACGCCGTAAGCCACTTCGGAGCCGTCCGCAAGGGTAAAGGATATGTTGATCTCCGATACTTCTCCGTTTGCGGTCTGATCGGTAAAGCGCTCTCTTAAGGTGTAGGCCTCGGGCGGCTCAAACTGCATCGCGCAAAGAGAGGTTTCGGCCGGTTCCTGCGTTTCGTCCGAGGGCGTTTCTCCGCCGGATTTTCCTCCGCAGGCCGAAAAGCTCAGCAGCAGTATCGCTGCCAGAAGCAGCGCGGTGATTCTTTTCATGGAAGATGCTCCCTTTGGTTTTTTTGTTGTGCTCCCGCACATTTTCCAGTATATCTCAGACCGGCCGTTTCGTCAAGCAGAAAAAGCGGTTTGCCGCTATCCGCCGCGCGGGGCGCGCCTCGTAAGGAAGTGCGCCAATGAAATCCGTCCTGCCGGACGGGTGAAATCGCCTGCGGCGGTGAAATCCCTTCGGGGTGAAATCCGCCTGCGGGCGGTCGGACGTTACCGCTTTCCGAAGAAGTTGAACAGGCGCAGGATCCAGTCGATCACGCCCTTTACGTAGGTTTCGATGCGTTCTATGAATTCCTGTATTTTTTGCGTGGGGTTGCCGTTTTCATCTTCTTCATACATCGGGATAACGCGCTCCTCAACGTGCGCAGGGTCGTTTTCACAGACGCGGCGCATCAGGCCCTCTTCCGTTTCGGTCGCCTGCCGGATCACCTCCCACTCGCCCCATCTGTGGTTGTTCGGGTCGATATCGTAAACGTCATACGCGGTGACCTCGCCGCAGGCGATGCAGACGGTCATTTTATAGCCGCGCACCGTACAGGTGGAGGGCGCGGAGGTTACGTTATACCCCTGCGAACCGTGCCCGAGCGCGGGGATCTCCTCGTACACCGCATTGTCGCAGATGCTGCAGTGATATTCGATCTGTCCCGGCGCGGTGCAGGTGGGCTCCTTGATTGCCCGGCCGTTTACGGGATCGTGCAGAATGCTCTCAACGCGCAGCGCTTCGCCGATCTCTTCCGCCCACATGCTGAAGCAGGGGCCGTATACCGTTGCGCCCGGGATCGGCGTATACGATGCGTCCGTAAGCAGGGACGCGATGGGTCTGGGCTCATATGTTCGGCGTATCAGCGATAAGAAACCCCCGCCGAATCTCGTTTCAAACGCGGCCTCCGCGGCGGGCGCGAGCAAAACCTCGCCGCGGCTGTAGCAGTTGGGCGTGTCCTGCTCGTCGATCACAAACAGGTCCGCCTCGCTCAGCGAAACGCCCAGAAATTCGTTCACGAGGAGGCACAGGCGCTCAATGGCGTCCTCCCGGGTAACGGCGCCGAAGCCGTATACTATGTTCGCTTCATATACCAGCGAATCCTCCAAAAACGCAATGTAGCGGGCGATCTGTTCGTCGTTGAGGCCCATCTGCCGCAGCGCCTCAAGATCCCCGTCGTCAAGCCGGTCCATTTCATGCAAATAATAATAATCGACAACCATGTTGTCAAAGCGGTTGAGATCCTTATAGTCCTCCCATTCCCGCAGCGGGAAAGCGCTTCCCTGCGCGCAGAGGACGCTGATCCCACCGAAAATATCCGAAATGTTCGCGTCGGGGTTCAGAACCGTAATGTTTTTCAGGATCCGCACGTCGGCGCCGTAAGGATTGGCGGAGAAAGCGTTTTCGCCGATCTTTTCCACCGACGCGGGTATCACGATGCTTTCAAACCGGCATTCCTGAAACGCGCTGGGATCAATGAAGCGCAGGCCCTCCGGCAGCGTTACGGAATCGCCCGTCATGCAGGCGAGGGAATTATAGCCGATCTCCTCCAGCGTGGAGGGCAGCGAGACCTGCGCGACGCTCCAGCCGTTGAAGGCGTTCGCTCCGATATAGGTCAGCCCCTCGCCGAGCGTTACCGTGTGGGGTTCCGTTTCTTCGAGCGCCTCCACGGCCTCCATGTACGCCGTATAGGTCAGATCGCCGTTTGCCACCGCCATGATCATCGATTCGTCGTCCGTGATATCCAGCCCCAGCTCCGCGTAGACTTCGTCTTCGTATAAGGTCTCCTGCTTCCAGGGGGCGGGAGAATTGCGCGTGTACCCGTGCACGTCGGAATAATCGTTGTGGTGATCTGCGGTGAGCGGCCAGAACGTGCCGTAATCCGCCATCCGTCCGCTGCCGGTCACGGTAAGCACGCCGTCGTCGGAGAGGCTCCACTGCAGGTTCCTGCCGTCGCCCTCGCCGCCGCAGTAACCTTTGAGAATCTCGTGCGCGCCGAACGCTCCGGCGGGGATCGCCGCGGTTTCGATATGGGACGCCTCCTCGCGGCATACGCGGCGCATCAGGCCCTCCCGGTCCGCCGTGGGAGCGGTAAGGATCTCCCATGCGCCCCAGGTGTGGTCGGCGATCTCGTAATCGCGTCTTTCCCTGCGCAGCTCAGCGCCGCACTCGGCGCAGTAGTATACCTCGTCGCAGCCGCCCGCCGCGGAGCAGGTGCTGCTTACCTGATTTTCGTATGTGACCTCTGCCGCGCCGCAGATATGCGACCCGTCGGTGAAGCGGATCACCGGGGAGAAGAAACTGTCCTGCGTGAAGCCGCCGGGGAAGGAGACCGCGTCCCATTCCTCCCGCGTGCCGTCATAATATACGTTACGAAGGCTGTCGCAGTAGTAAAACGCGTGGAAACCGATTTGCGTCACGCTGTGCGGCAGCGTGATCTCCGGCAGCGCGGTACACCAGGCGAACGCCTCCTGCGCGATCTGCGTGATGTTTTCGGGGAGCGTTACTTCCGTGAGCGCGCGGCAGTTGTAAAACGCCTGCTCGCCGAGGTTCACGGCCGTCTGCGGCAGCGTGAGCTCCGTGATCCCGACGCCGAAGAAAGCGCAGCCGCGGATATCCGTAAGCCCTTCCGGCAGCGTAACGGAGCTGAGCGCCCGGCAGCCGAAGAACGCGTATCTGCCGATCCCGGTAACGCCGCTTGAAACGATAAGCGAACGTATGTCGCTCATGTGCGCCGACCAGGGCGCCGTGGAAACAAAAACGTTGTTCCCCTGCGCATACCCCGAATAGTCCGCCATGCTTCCCTCTCCGCCGATTGTCAGCGCGCCGTCGGAAGTGAGCGTCCAGATCAGGTTCGCGCCGCCTTCCTGCGCGCCGCAATACCCGGAATCCATAATCTGAGGTCCGTTTTCGGCAAGAGAGGCCGCGCCGAGCGGTCAAATTTCAGTTTATCGAGATGTTTATGATAAAAAAAGAAAGATAAGAATTCACGTATTAAAAACGCAGAAATGTTCGGTATGTTTGTAGGGGCGGGCATGACCGCCCGAAAGCCCATAATACCACTAAGCCTGATGTAT
>JAFRSZ010000294.1 GCA_017439205.1 Clostridia bacterium | reverse complement strand
GGACTGGTTGGACGTGAGATCCACGTTCACGATGTTTTCACCGGTGGAACGAACCAGCGCGGTGATCTGTTCCTCCTTTTCGGGGGTGGGGGCGATCTCCGCTTTTACTTTTTCGCGGATCTCCTCTTCATTCGGTAATTCCAATTTGAATTCGGACATATTTCAGAACTCCTTTCGGCATTTGTTACATATTGGCGTTGAACAGCTGCCGGAGCTGATAGGCGATATCCTCGGTGCCGGCGTTGATGCACACAGCCTCGTTGATTTCGGATACCTCCTTCAGCGCGTCAATGTTCGCGTTGTAGCCGATGGTATAGATCGGCATCTGCAGCCCGGCGATGATATCGCGGATCTCGCGCAGCTCGTGGCCGCGGTTGGTCTCGCCGTCGGAAAGCACGAAGATCATGGGCTTGGCGTCAGGGATCTCTTCAAGCTTGTCGAGCACCATCTGCATCGCTACGCTTATCGCGTCGAAGGTGGCGGTGCCGCCGCCCGCACGCAGCGATTTCACCGTACCCAGGAAATACGATTGCTGCGTAAGATCGAACTTTGCGATCGGCAGCTCGATGCACACGTCCTGATTGTAAGAAACAAGGCCGATATAGTTATCGTTGTTGATATACTGCATGGAGCTTTCCAGCGAGTTCTGCAGCGAATTCAGGGGGCTGCCCTCCATGCTGCCGGAAACGTCCGCCACAAACACCGCAACGATGGGACGCACGTCTTTGTTTTCTTTATAAAGCGCCTGCGCCGCTACCAGCTCCGCGCCGGAATAATCCGCCGTCATCTCAACGTATCCGTCCGGTACGGTATTGAAGCCGTTGCGCTTCGCGAGATCCTTGCCGTTGGCTTCGCAGAACTGAACGAAAAGCCGAAGGATCGCCTTTTCCTCCTCGGGGGCGGAGGAGATCGTCGCCAGAGGGTTCTCGTGGGCGTAGCCGAAGGGAATGAAGCGGTAATTCTTTGAAAGGGACTTATCGTTGATAAAGGTCTGGTACTCCATCACGAACGCGCCGAAGGTGCCCTTTTCGGCAGCCGAACGCATCTGCTGGGTGGTCATGGCCACAAACGGGATGTTCTTCTGGAAGGAGACGAACCCGTCGATCGCCTTCTGCGAATTGATGTTGCCGGAGGAATAGCTGTCCAGCAGCGTGATCAGGAAGTTCATGCCGGTGGCGCTGGTGAAGGGGTTCGTATAGCCCATGATCACCTTGTCGTCGGCGGTGGCCTTCGCCAGCGTCTGCACGTTGGCGGCGCCGTATTCCTCAACGAGCGTGGAATAGGTGGCGTTGGAAAGCACGATGCCCGCGTAATTCATCACAAGGCTCTCGGCGGCGTATTCGGTGCTCACGCCCTTTGCGTTGAGCATCTTAACCGAAAGCGTGTTCGAAGGCGAGATCGCCGTGGGCACGTATTTGCCGGAGGCTACGTAGTCCACCTGCTGGCCGGAGGCCACGGTGCGCAGCTGCACCGAAACGGGCACGCCGTTGATCTGCTGGCTGCTGTTGTTGAATTTTGATACCATCTCGCGCAGGTACCCGTCGGTATCGGCGCCGGTCTTTTCAGAGGAAGCGAAGATCTCGGCGTAGAGCACGGTGTTCGGACGCACGACAACGGAGGAATCCGTAAGCTCCGGCAGCTCCTGATACGTGGTGTCGCCCGCGTTGTAGTTGACCTGCCCCTTTACGGGCGTTCCGGTGGACGCGTCCACGTCCCGCACGATCTTCGTAAGATTCTTACGGGCTTCCGCCTCGCTGATCTCTTTGTTGGACTTGCCGAGATTGCGCACCAGCATCAGGCCGCCGAAAACCAGCACGACGACCAGAACGATGATGCCTAAAAGACGTCCTGCATTCTTGTTCATAGATAATACCTCCTGTGGGTTCGGTTTCGCAAACATGCGGAGCCGGCTTATTTATAATACTTCAGTTCGTTTGTAAGGGCCGATATCTCTTCAAGCAGCGTATCCGTGCCGGTATCCTCCTGCGCGGCGGCGTCGGAGATCTCAAACGCCAGCGTATCGAGCTTTAAGATCAGATTTTCGTTCATTTCTATGGAATGCCGGATGAAATCGAGGCTTTTTCCGTAAAGGGCGATCTGCTTTTCCTGAATATCGTCCGGAATATTGTCGTTTTTATAATTCTGCAGACGGGCGTATTCGTCGTCGTTGAACACAGACATGCGCATCGCGATGGTTTTCATATTGTCGATGGCGGCGTTCTCCGCCGCGGCGACCGCGCCTGTATAGCGGTACGCCGACATGCTCCCCTTCTGGAATTTCAGATGGATCGCCTGATTCGCGCGCTGCGCGGACTGGCGCAGCCGGGAATACTGATCCACGCCCGTTCTGGCAAGATCGCCGAAATAGCGGGAATCCGTATAAGAACGAAGGGTGCTCTCGATCTGCGAAGCGCTTTCAAGCTGCGCGGGCTGCAGCGGGCTCCTGCCCTGCAGAAGCTTATAGTTTCCGCCGACCAGCGCGGCGCCGAGCCCGAGACCGAGCAAAATCGACAGCCCGGCCCGCAGAAGGCTCGGATCCCACGGCCGCAGGCCCAACAGCCCGTCCGCATACCCGACCACCGCCAGCACGACGATCGCAAGATTCAGCAATATGATCTTCAGCTTCCGGTTCATTGCTTCTCCTCTCCGACGCGCCGAAGCGCACCGCTGTGAAAAACGACTATATTAAAATAAATATACCATATAGCGTGTCCGATGTCAACGCTTTCACACTTCAGTATACCGCACAAGGGCGAAAAAAACAAGGAACAACAGCGTAACAAACAGCGTTACCGATAAACGGGAAACCGGTTACCGGGTAACCGCAAAACGGTCGAACGGCGCGGTCAGCGCCTTATGCGCGGCAACGTCGTGCACGCGCAGGATATCGGCTCCCGCCGAAGCGCAGATGAGGTCCGCCGCAAGGGTGGCGTTCAGCACGTCGGGCTCCGTTTCGCTCATTGCGGCGGCTCTCACGAAGCGCTTGCGGGAAAGCCCCGCCAGCAGCGCGCAGCCGCGGGTATCCAACGTGCGCAGCCCCTGCAGCAGCGCCGTATTCTGCCGGTTGTTTTTGGCGAAGCCGAAGCCGGGGTCGAGACAGAGCTTTTCCTCCGGGACGCCGAAAGCGGCGCATTTTTCGATCATACCGTAAAAGAAAGCCTGCACATCGCGCACAACGCCGCCCGGATATTCCGTTTCGGTCTCCGTTTTCGCGTCCCGCGGCCCGGCGTGCATCACGACCCACCCGGCGGCGTATGCTTTTATCAGCGCCGCCATATCCTCATTGAAAACACCGCTTACGTCGTTGACGATATCTGCCCCTTCGTCAAGACAGTACCGGGCGACGGCGGGGCGGTAGGTATCCACGGAAAGCGGAAGAGGCGTTTCCCTTCTGATCTGCGGGAGCACGGCTCTGAGGCGGCGAAGCTCCTCCGCTTCGGATGCGCGTTCTGCGTTCGGGCGCGTGGAAAGAGCGCCGATATCGATGATATCAGCGCCCTCTTCGGCGAGGCTTACGGCTTTTTTCACCGCGGCGGCAGGGTCAAAATACCGGCCGCCGTCATAAAATGAATCGGGGGTGACGTTGAGGATCCCCATGATGTACGTTCTGCGGCCGAGCGGCAGAGATCCGCCCGAAAAAGAAAAAAAGCGTTCCACGGCTTTCCCTCCTGTTCTTCGTTTATCATACCTTTTTTTTGCGTTTTTTGCAAGATTATTTGCAAAAGGAATTGCAAATACGGTACAAATAAAGTAAAATGATAAAAAAACCGCGGAGGTACCGAAATATGAAGGCTGTGATCAGCGTTACGGGGAAGGATAACGTAGGCATCATCGCAGGGGTGAGCACCTATTGCGCGCAGCGGGGCGCCAACATCATCGACATCACGCAGAGCGTGCTGCAGGAATACTTCGCCATGATCATGCTGGCGGAGATCGACAGGCTCAGCATCCCGTTTTCGCAGTTCGTGGATGAGCTGACGGCGCTGGGCAGAGAGAAAGGGCTTGAGATCCATACGATGCACGAAGATATCTTCAATACGATGCACCACATCTGAGAGGCGGCCATATGATCAACACGGCAGACATCCTTGAAACCATAAACATGATACGTCAGGAGAATCTGGATATCCGCACTATTACGATGGGGATATCCCTGTTCGACTGCGTAAGCGACGATAAAAAACGGCTGTGCGCCAACATCTACGACAAGATCACCGGCAAGGCCGAGCGTCTGGTTAAAACCGGCGAAGAGATCGAAAAGGAATACGGCATCCCCATTGTGAACAAGCGCGTTTCGGTAACGCCGGTGTCGCTGATCGGCGGCAGGCATGATGAAGACGTCTACATAGAGATCGCGAAAACGCTGGACAGAGCGGCGAAAACGCTCGGGATCAATTTTATCGGCGGGTATTCCGCGCTGGTCGAAAAGGGCTTCACCGAGGGCGCGAGGCGCATGATCGATACGATCCCCGAGGCGCTCGCCTGCACCGAGCGCGTGTGCTCCAGCGTGAACGTGGCCTCCACCAAGGCCGGCACCAACATGGACGCGGTGAACCTGATGGGCCGCGTCATCAAAAAAACAGCCCTGCTCACAAAGGACGCCGATTCCATCGGCTGCGCAAAGCTGGTGGTGTTCGCGAACGTGCCGCAGGATAACCCGTTTATGGCGGGCGCGTTCCACGGCTTGGGCGAGAACGAATGCGCGGTAAACGTGGGCGTGTCGGGCCCCGGCGTGGTGGCGAGCGCGATCCGCAGAGCCGGGAACTGCGATCTCTCTTCCCTTGCGGATATCATCAAAAAGACCGCGTTCAAAATCACCCGAGTGGGCCAGCTTGTGGCGACCGAGGCTTCCAACCGGCTCGGCGTGCCGTTCGGCATCGTCGACCTGAGCCTTGCGCCGACGCCCGCGATCGGCGACAGCGTCGCCCGCATCCTCGAAGAGATGGGGCTGGAATGCTGCGGCTGCTTCGGCACCACCGCTGCGCTCGCCATGCTGAACGACGCGGTGAAAAAGGGCGGCGTGATGGCGAGCAGCCACGTGGGCGGTCTTTCGGGCGCGTTCATCCCGGTGAGCGAAGACGAGGGCATGATCCATGCGCTGGAGGCCGGCTGCCTCAGGATGGAGAAGCTGGAGGCGATGACCGCCGTTTGCAGCGTGGGGCTCGACATGATCGCGATCCCCGGCGATACCGACGAGGCGGTGATCTCGGGCATCATCGCGGACGAGACCGCCATCGGCGTTGCCAACACCAAGACCACGGCCGTGCGCGTGATCCCGGTTTACGGCAAAGGCCCCGGCGAAAACGTGAGCTTCGGCGGGCTGCTCGGTTACGCGCCCATTATGGATATCAATACCGTTTCGCCGCTGAGATTCATCTCCCGCGGCGGCCGCATCCCCGCGCCGATCCACTCGCTGAAAAACTGAACATTAAATAGAAACCGTCGCTTGGGCGGCGGTTTTTTACGGTATTTTGTTTATTACACCAATCTGTACGACGCGGTGAAGGCTGAGCCTTTGCCCTTTTCAGAAACGGCGCGCAGCGTGCCGTTATCTTTTTCGATCACTGCTTTGGCAAGCGATAGCCCAACGCCGAAGGAATCCTGCCCGGCGTTCTTCGCCTTATAGAACCGGTCGAAAATATGGGGCAGATCCTCTTTATCGATCCCCTCGCCGCGGTCGGTGATACGTACGGACAGAAACAGGCCGCTGTTCTCCGCTTCGATCAGGATCTCGCTGTTCTCGGGGCTGTGCTCGACGGCGTTTTTCAGGATATTCGTGATCGCCTCGGTCTGCCAGCGCAGGTCCGCCGTAAAGACCGCGTCAAGATCCCCTCTGCACACGGGCGAAACGTTTCTGATATCCATCAGTACGGAAAGGTTCCCGAGCGCAGCGTCGATCACCTGCCGCGCGGTGATCTGTGCCGGGTGCAGCTCCACCGTGCCGGAATCGAATTTGGAGAGCTGCAACAGCGTGACGCACAAGTCCGAAATCAGCCGCAGCCTGCCCCGCGCCTCGCTTATGAATTCCGCCCACGTTGCGGCAGGCATGTCCGGCGACGCGGCGACGTTATCCAGCAGCACGTTTGCCGCGGTAAGGGGCGTGCGGATCTGGTGGGAGATATCCGCCAGCGACGTTGACAGCGCGCGGCTGTGCTTTTCGCTTTCGGCAGCCGTTTCACGCAGCAGCACCGTGAGCTTATAGATCTCGTTGCGAAGTTTGGAAAGCTCCCCCTCGTCGTTTTCACCGATTTTCAGCGTATCCGCGCCGCGGCCGATCTGCTTTAAGTAATCCGTAAGGTCTTCGATCTCTCTGCGTCGCGCGCGGTCATGCAAAAGCTTTACGCCGCCGCAGCACAGGAACGTGCCCGCGCTGCCCGCAAGCACGCAGATAAACGCCGCCCGCGCGAAGCGTCCGGACGCGGCGGAATAGAACATGTTGCCGTAATAGCCGTATTTTTCCAGAAACGCCTCGCCCTCGGGGGCGTTTCTCTCATTCTGCAGCAGCGCGAGGATCTCCGCCTCGTCCAGTTCGGGGTATTCCTCTATCAGGCTGCCGATGAGCGCCGCCAACTGCCGGTCGGACTGCGCCCGGTACGCCGCGCGCACCGAGAGAAACGCCCCCGCCGCCAGCAGCGCCGGGATGAGAAAGGCCAGAATATACAATACGATCCATTTTTTTGCGTTCGCTTTCATTCAGTCCACCCGGTAGCCGATACCCTTGACCGTAACGATCGCGTCCTCCCCGAGCTTTTCGCGGATGCGCTTGATATATACGGTAAGGGTATTATCGTTGACGTAATTGCCCGCCAGATCCCAGATACGGTCCAGGATACGCTCCCGCGGGACGGTATGCCCCTTGTTCTGCAGCAGAAGGATCAGCAGGCGGTACTCCAGCGCGGAGAGCTTGACCTCCGCGCCGTTTCTGTATACCCGCTCGGCGGAAAGATCCGCCGTGATATCCCCGGCGGCAAGCACCGTTTCATCCTTTTTGTAACGGCGCAGCAGGTTCTTGATACGGGAAACCAGCTCCCGGCTGCCGAAAGGCTTGGTAACGTAATCGTCCGCGCCGAGATCGAAGCCGCGCACCACGTCGTTTTCATCGTCGCGCGCGGTGAGGATCAGCACCGGCAGCTCCGGCAGGCGCTCCTTGATCAGCTGAACCAGCTGCGTGCCGCAGCCGTCCGGCAAGGTGAGATCCACCACCGCCAGATCGAACGGTTCGGCAAACACGGCTTCACGCGCCTGACGCAGCGCGGCGCAGGAAGTAAGGGCAAAGCCCTCGCTTTGCAGAGTAAAGCGAAGGCCTTTGGTGATCAGGGGGTCGTCTTCCAGTAAAAAGATGCGTTTCATCACACGTTCTCGTTTCGGATGGTTTCGATAATATTATCCTTTTTTATTTTACCCATTGCATAATGCATTGTCAAGCCGACCACGGCGAATACGAAACCGGCGCTTAAAAGCATGGACAGCCAGGGGAACGCGTAGGGCAGCATAAACTGGCCGCGAAAGGCAAAATAGAACGCGATGCTGCCGAGAACTCCCAGCGGCAGGCCGATGGCAAGCGACTTTAACCCGTACATCAGACTTTCAAGCCGGATCATGCGGGAAAACTCCCGGCTTGTCATGCCCACGCTTTTCAGCATGGCAAACTCGCGGCGGCGCAGGTTCATGTTGGTGGTAACGGTGTTGAAGATATTGGTAACTCCGATGAGAGTGATCACGGTGAGAAAGCCGTAAAGAAAGATCTCGGCGATGAGAAGGATGCGGCGCGTTTCCTCTGCGCTGCTCGCAGAGTTTGTTACGCCGAGCCCGGCAAAGCGGGAATCGGAGAACATGCTTTCCGAAATGTTTTTTTCAAGAGATTCCGCATCCTCTGTGTGGATATAAAGAGAAGAGGGGCACATGGACGCCGCGGCCGATTCTTTGCCGAAGGAATCAACGCTGACCGCCAGAACGGGCCATTGGCCGATATAGCTTTCCGCGCCCATGGGGTATTTTTCCCCTGCCACCGCGGCGACAGGGAACGAGAAGTCCGTTTCTTCTCCGGTAAACTGGTTGAACGCCGTAAAAGAGACGGTATCCCCGGCGGCAATATTCATATACTGCGAATAATCGCAGAGCACAGCCGCGTTTTCGGCAGGGGCTTCCACCCCCAGCCCGGCCAGCCAACGCGAAAAATACGGCTCGCTGACTGCGATCAGTTCCAGCGGCAGCTTCTGATAGGACTGCCGCAGCTGCGCTTCGGTCATATCTGCGCTCTCCCTGAGTTGTTTGCGTATGGTTTCCTCCACGTACCGCCGGACGTTCGTGGTGCCGTACGTTTCCAAATCGAAATAACCCGAGGTGCTGTAATAAAAGGTCCAATCCGTTAAACCGAATTCCGAAACGACGGTATCGTAAACGGAAACGTCGTCTTCCCCTTCGCTTTTATACACGCTGAGCTCGTAGGCGGTATTGTGGAATTTGGAATGAAGGCTCTTTTTTGCGTAGCCGATAAAGGACGCAAGCGAAACGAACATTGTGACGCTCAAAACCAGCGAAACGACGGTGGTGCGGTATTTTTTGCGGCTGCGCTTCAGGTTTTTTGCCGCGATCACGCCGCCCATGCCGAACACCCTCTGCGTGAGCCCCGAAACGCGCACCTCCTTTGGACGGATGCGGATCTCCCCGGTCTGGCGCACAGCCTCCACGGGCGGGATCTTACCGGCCCTGCGCGCCGGGAGCCAAGCCGAAAAGAAGATGGTAACCCCCGCCAGCGCCGCCGCGCCCAGCGAGAGGAACCACGGCAGGCGGTAATAGAAGCGGAAACCGTTGACCATATCGCTGAGAATGACGGTAACCACCTTCAGCAGCACCGCCACGGCCCCCATACCGGAGAGCAGCCCGAGCGGGATGCCGACGGCGCCATAATACAGCCCCTCCAGCAGCACGCTTTTTCCGATCTGCCGCGCCGTTGCGCCCACGCTTGCAAGAATGCCGTACTGCTTCGTTTTTTCCGCCACCGAAATAGCGAAGGAATTGCGGATCACGAAAATGCTTGTGCCCATGATAATGAGGGTAATGATGCCGCCCACGGTGTAAATCAGACGCAATATGCTTTGGCTCAGCGCGCCCTGGTATTCCAGCAGCTCACGGTTGTCGATGACGCTGCCGTAAGAGGAAAGCGCGCTTAAGATCTGCTCGCTTGAGACATCGTATTTGCGGGCGTTGATTAAGGTATAAGATACGTTCACCGTATCGGCAGCCGAGGGATCCTTTACGTAGGTATAGCAGGTGTATCCGGGGGCCGTATATTCCTCAAAGGCCCAATCCGGCCGCTCGCAAACGCCCACCACGGTAAACGTGCGGGAAACGGCGTTTTCGATCGATTCCTCCCCCGTAAAGGGGACGGTCTGCGTCAGCTTCTCCCCGTCGCCGCTCACCCGGCTGCCGACGGCAAGCGTTACGGTATCGCCCGGAACAAACGTGACGCCGCCGTTGGTGGTCACGTGGGCGCTTACCAGCAGCTCGGTATCGTTTTCGGGCAGGCGGCCCTCCCTTAAGTGGATGCCGTAACCGCCGGAAAACGCCTCGTCCCCCGCCGCGTAAATAAACAGGTACGGTTTTTTCTCATTTCTGCCGCCGGGCAGGAGCGCGTAGCCGAGCGTTTGCGTAAAAAAGCTGCTTTTTACATTGGCGTTGCGCGTGATTTTATCGGTCTCCGTCCGGGGCACGTCGTTTACGGTGACGTGGAAATCCCCCATCTGGTAACGCGCGCTCTCGGCAAAGGAATACAGCGCGCTGGCGCAAAGCCCCGCCGTGCCCACGATGAGCGCCGTGGAAAGGATGATTGCGATCACGGTGGCGACGCTGCGCTTTTTATTCAGCTTGACCGACGATAATGTGAGTTTGCGGATCACGTTCATACCGGTCACCTCAACCCAGCTTTTCGTCTTTGACGATGCGGCCGTCCTCGATGGTGATCACGCGGCCCGCCTGCCGGGCGATATCGGGGTCGTGCGTGATCACCATCACGGTCTGGTTGAACTGCTTGTTGGAGAGTTTCAAAAGATTCACGATCTCCTCCCCGGCTTTGGAATCCAGGTTGCCGGTGGGTTCGTCCGCCAGCAGCACGGCGGGATCGTTGATCATGGCCCTGCCGATGGAAACGCGCTGCTGCTGCCCGCCGGAGAGCTGGTTGGGCAGGTTGCCGCGGCGCTCCGAAAGGCCCAGTACGTTGAGCAGGTTTTCGAGCTTCTCCTTATCGGGCGTTTCGCCGTCCAGCAGGATCGGCAGCGTGATGTTCTCTGTCACGTCCAGTATCGGGATCAGGTTATAAAACTGGTACACGATGCCCACCTGACGGCGGCGGAAAATGGCGAGCGCATCGTCGTTCAGCGCCGAAATATCCCTGCCGTCGATAAATACCTTGCCGGAGGTGGGGCGGTCCACGCCGCCGATGAGATGCAGCAGCGTGCTCTTGCCGGAGCCGGACGCGCCGATCACGGCGACGAATTCGCCCTTCTCCACGGTAAAGGACACGTCGTCCACCGCTTTCACCGCGTTTTCACCGCTGCCGTAAATTTTGGAAAGATGCTCCACACGTAATATTTCCATCAGTTTTGCTCCTTTTGCAGTTTTCACCGAAAGCATACCACGGCAATGTGACTGTAAAGTGACAGAAAAAAGGACCTCAGATCATTTTCTGAGATCCTCATATCCGTTAAAATACCGGTCTTATACCCGCATGAACGTTTCGCCGTCCGGCAGAATGACAAGGCGCACGGTCTCGTCGCCGAAGGTGAACTTCATTTCGCCATTGCTGCCGAGGAAGGGGGCGATACGCTTTTTGAGCTTCGGGGATTCCAGATCTTCGCACACGATCCAATGGCCCTTGCCGTCCGGGATCTCGCGGTAGCTCGCGTGCACCGTGCTGCGGATGCCTTCGGGCGCGAAGCGCCTGGGCGTGACCACGGTTAGGCCGTTTTCGTGTACCATCTGCTTCACGGCCTGCAGCGTTTCGCTGCTGATGTATTCGCCGCAGAGGAAGCAGAGCTTCAGACTGGTGAGCTTATCGGCGGTAACGCGGTCGTCGAACACCACGGCGCCGTTCATGGAGGCGAACGAGCGGTGCTTGCGCAGCGACTGCGGCTCGATGCGGTCCCACGCGATGCCGCCGCGGGTGGTCTCATTGTGCGTGATCAGGCGGAAGGCCTTGATCCATTCTTTGTTTTCTTTCTTCGGCTTGATTTTCGGGTTGCCGAACAGCATGTTGCGCCAGATAAGCGGCGTGGTGCCCTGCCCCCAGAAGGTATCGTCGTAACGGATGATGCCCACCTCGGGCTTGTAGTCCTGCACGTTGTAGCCGCGGTCTTTTCCGCGGAACTCCGATACGAACTTTGCGAAGTTATCGCCGTAATCGTTGATCATCTCTTCGCCGTGCAGATTGCTCACGAAGGCGTTCGAGGCTTCAACATAGGCGCGGTCCACGCCCATCAGGTAGGCGAACAGCAGGTTATAGTACATCTCTTCCGAGGAATGCCCGGGGAAGGTCTGCATGAACCACAGGTCAACGCAGGTCCAGAGCGGCGTTTCGTACTCCAGCGCGGCCCCGGCTGCGATGGCGAACTGCACGTTTGTGAAGCTCTCCTTCTGCGATTTGAAGTTCGGGATCATGCCGTTGCGCGCGAAAGTGTGGTAGAGCACCGGAAATACGTGCTCCCCGGCAACGGCAGGCGCGCCGCGCCTTTTGAGCTCTTCAACGTACTCGCCCACCTGCTTCGAGAGCGTTTCGCCCTGCACGCGCATGCTGTCGGTATACACCGTGGGGAACACGGGCGGATCCAGCTTGAATCTGGTGGCAAGCGAGATCGACACGTTGCGGTTGATGATGCAGTGCTCGAACTCGTCGTACATGATACTGATCAGGTCGCCGCCCTCGTCGATCGCTTTTATGTATTCCTCCGGCAGCTCGAGACGGTGCGTGCCGTCCGCGTGGTTCGCAAAATCATGGCCGTCGGCCGACACGATGCTGTTATTGAAATTCTGCCCTTCGAAATTGGCGACGAAGGGCACGTCCAGTTCCTTCAGCCGCGCGGCAGTCGCCTTTGCGTTGGCGCACTGCGTTTCCATGTCGTCGCCGTTCGGATCGAAATGGCACACCACAAAATCCACGCCGCCGCATTTGCGGATCACGCCGTCGCAATCCATCGTTTTTCCGCGCACGTGCCCGTCGAAGGTGTTGAAGCCGATCTCCATATATTTACCCATGTTTTATTCCTCGTTTCTGAATATTGAATATATTATAGCTTATTCTTATAAAAACAGCAATAGATTTTACGTTATTTTTTATAGTTTCTGCGTCTTGCATTTTTAACGGGTTCCTGTATAATATAAGAAAAGTTTTGATCCGGAGAGAATCGTATGAAGATCAGATTTACCGAAACGGTGCTCAGGGACGCGAACCAGTCGCTGATCGCGACGCGGATGCCGATCACCGAATTTGAGAAGATCCTGCCTGCCCTGAACAAGGCGGGCTATTATTCGCTGGAATGCTGGGGCGGCGCAACCTTCGACGCCTGCCTGCGTTATCTGAACGAAGACCCCTGGGAGCGGCTGCGCCGCGTGAACGCCGCCTGCCGCGATACCAAGCTCCAGATGCTGCTGCGCGGGCAGAACCTGCTGGGCTACAAGCATTATCCCGACGATATGGTGCGTCTGTTCGTAAAGAAATGCGTTGAAAACGGCATAGACGTGATCCGCATTTTCGACGCGCTCAACGACCTGCGCAACGTAGAGGTGGCAACCGCCGCCGCGCTGGAAGCCGGCGCCACGGTGCAGGGCACCATCTGCTACACCATCAGCCCGATCCACGATCTCGATTCCTACGTTGAAACGGCTATGGGCTGGAAGAAGCTGGGCGCGCAGTATATCTGCATCAAAGATATGGCGGGCATCATGAGCCCGAAGCAGGCGTACGACATTGTGAAGGCGGTAAAGGAAGCCGTCGGTCTTCCGGTTGCGGTGCATACCCACGCCACCACAGGCCTTGCCTTCATGACCTACCTGAAGGCCGTGGAAGCGGGCGCGGACGTGATCGACACCGCCATTTCATCGTTCTCCGGCGGTACGGCGCAGCCCGCCACCGAAACGCTGCAGTACGTTCTGCGCGAATACGGCTACGAAACGGGCCTCAACGACGAGAAGCTCAAAGAGATCAACCGGTATTTCAAGGCCTACCGCACCAAATGCCTTGCCAACGGCACACTGAACCCCATTGTGATGGCCACGGACACGGACGCGCTGACCTATCAGATCCCGGGCGGGATGCTCTCGAACCTTGTGGCGCAGCTCACGGCGCAGGACAAGCTGGACGAACTGCCCGACGTGCTTGCGGAGGTGCCGAACGTGCGTAAAGACCTCGGCTATCCGCCGCTCGTGACGCCGATGAGCCAGATGGTGGGCGTGCAGGCCACCTCCAACGTGCTGTACGGCAGGTATAAGAATATATCCAAAGAGATCAAGGCATACGTGCGGGGCGAATACGGCCGCGCGCCGGGCCCGATCAGCGAAGAGCTCAAAAAAATGATCCTCGGAGACGAAGAACCCATCACCTGCCGCTATGCGGACCTATTGGAGCCCATTGTGGAAAAGACCCGCAAGGAACTGGGCGGCCTTGCCCGCAGCGACGAGGACGTACTCTCGTATATCGCCTTCCCCGCGCAGGCGGAGGCCTTTCTGAAAGCGCGTGAGGAATCGCGCAAAAAGACCGTAAGATACACCATTCAGGCGATCGATTGATTGGAGAAACAATATGAACGCACTTGGCATTTACTACAGCTTATACGGCGATACGCCCATCACGCTGGGCCGGGCGCTGCTGATCGCCGCCGTGGGCTTTCTGATCGTGTTCGCGGTGCTGGGGCTGATCGCCCTGTTCGTAAAAGCGATGGGCAAAGCGTTCGACGCGGCGGAAAAGAAAAAGCAGCCCGAACCCGCGTCCGTACCCGCCGCAGCGCAGACGCGCACTTCGCCCCCCGCAGAGCCCGCGCTGCCAGAAAACGAGTCCGCAGGGCAGCTGGTGCTCACGGACGTCACCGAAGAAGAGGCCGCGCTGATCATGGCAATCGTAAGCCACAAAAGCGGCGTGCCGCTGAACCGCCTGCAATTCAATTCCATAAGGCTTGTGGAGGATAAATCATGAAATACGTGATCACCTTAAACGATAAGAAATACGAAGTGGACGTCACCGAGACGGACGCCGTGATCACCGGCGTTTTTCCCGTTTCCGCTCCCGCCGCG
>JAFRSZ010000293.1 GCA_017439205.1 Clostridia bacterium | reverse complement strand
TTATATAAATCTACTTCAGCGTTGTCAAGAACAGAACTCTGAGGCGGAAAACTGCTTTCGGCTTGAATAATCACTCCCCGGTCGGTATAGTATCGGCGTTTACAGAAATATCATACTCTATCTCCGAAGGGGAACCAAGTGTCGTTTTGCATGACTAAAAAAGCAAAAAGTAAAGCGCCGAATCTCGCCGACGCTTTTGTGTTTGGATGTGCCTCCAGATGAATGATTGTTTTTTGGTCGTAAATTGGTCGTAAAGTCGTAAGTATTTGCAGTTTTGACATTTGGAATCAGCAGAGTTTTGCGCCTGCCGGGATATGCGGATCGACCATCAGAAGGTGGAGTTTTTCTTCATCTCCCTCTTTATGGACAGCGCTGATCAGCATGCCGCAGCTCTCGATGCCCATCATGGGGCGAGGCGGCAGGTTGACGATAGCAACACACGTCTTTCCAATCAGTTGTTCAGGCTCGTAAAAAGCGTGAATTCCGCTTAAAATCGTACGTTCGCGGCCGCTTCCGTCGTCCAGAGTAAACTTCAGAAGCTTCTTTGATTTCGGCACAGCTTCGCACGCGAGCACCTTTACGGCGCGGAAATCGGATTTTGAGAAGGTCTCGAAATCCACGCAGTCGGCAAACAGCGGCTCTATGGCCACGTTCGAGAAATCGGGCTTTTCGGCGGAGATCAGCGGCAGCCCCTCGATGGCGGGAACGGCGGGCGCATCACCCTCTGCCGGGGCAGACTGCGCTTCTCCGGCCTGCGGGGCGTCGGCGGGCTCGTCCTTCTTATCGGAGGCCAGCGGCTTCATCGTGGGGAACAGCAGCACGTCGCGGATCGAGGCGGAATTCGTAAGCAGCATCACCAGCCGGTCGATACCGAAGCCGAGGCCGCCCGTGGGGGGCATGCCGTATTCCAAGGCTGTAACGTAATCGTAATCCACCTCGGCCTTGCAGCCGGGCTCTTCTTTCTTCTTGGCGGCGACCTGACGCTCGAAGCGGCCCTTCTGGTCGATGGGGTCGTTGAGCTCCGAGAAGGCGTTGCCGTATTCGGTGGCGTTAATGAAATACTCGAAACGCTCGGTAAAGGCGGGGTCGCTCGGCTTGCGCTTGGCAAGCGGGCTGTTCTCCACCGGGTAATCGTATATGAACGTGGGCTGGATCAGGTTCTCTTCCACGAAAGCGTCGAAGAATTCCGCCAGCACCGCGCCCTTCGTGGCGTCCGCCGGTACGGGCACGTTCTTCGCCTTTGCGGCGGCGCGGGCGTCCTCGTCCGTTTTCCAGTCGTAATAATCGCAGCCGGAATACTTCTTTACGGCCTCAACCATCGTAAGGCGCTCCCAGCGGCCCATATCGATCTCTACGCCCTGATAATTGATTTTCAGGCTTCCGCACACCTTCTCGGCCAGCAGCTTATAGAGATCCTCAACGAGGTCCATCATGCCGTAGTAATCGGTATACGCCTGATACAGCTCGATGCTGGTAAACTCGGGGTTGTGCTTGGTATCCATACCCTCGTTGCGGAAGATGCGGCCCACCTCGTATACGCGGTCCAGCCCGCCCACGATCAGGCGCTTTAAATAAAGCTCCGTTTCGATGCGCAGGTACATATCCATATCCAGCGTGTTGTGGTGGGTCTTGAACGGACGCGCGGAAGCGCCGATCTCGATGGGCACCAGAATGGGTGTATCCACTTCAAGGAAGCCTTTGGCGTCGAGATACGCGCGGATCTCTCTGAGGATCTGCGAACGCTTCAGGAACGTATCGCGCACGTCGGGGTTCACGATCAGGTCCACGTAGCGCTGGCGGTAGCGGGTGTCGGTATCCTTCAGGCCGTGGAACTTCTCGGGCAGCGGCAGCAGGCTCTTCGCCAGCAGCTCGATATGGTCGCAGTGCACCGAGATCTCGCCGGTCTGGGTTTTGAACACGAAGCCGCGGATACCGATGATATCGCCGATATCCCACTTTTTGAACTCGGCGTAATCCTCCGTGCCCACGTCGTCGCGGCGCACGTAGAGCTGGATATCGCCCTCGCTGTCTCTGAGCCCCACGAAGCTCGCCTTGCCCATGATGCGGCGGCTCATGATGCGCCCCGCGAGCGATACGGTCTTGCCCTCGAGCGCGTCGAACTGCGCCCTGATCTTCGCGGAAACGCAGGTGACCTCATACTTGGTTTTGGTAAACGGGTCCGCGCCCGCCGCCTGCAGGGCGGTGAGCTTGCCTACGCGCACGGCGCGCAGCTCGCTGGGGTTCTCCTCCGCCGCGGCGGGGGTATTTACAGGGTTCTCTGCCATGGTTTTCTTCCTTTCATTTCAGAAAGCCGCCCGGTAAGCGTTTACCCGGCGGCTGGAATATTATGAATCAGGCCTTGAAAATTTCAAGGATCTCCATCTCGTCGTAGCCGTTGGGGATCTCCACGGTGACCACGTCGCCCACCTTATGGCCGATCAGGCCCTTGCCGATGGGGGATTCATCAGAGATCTTATCCTCCGCCGGGTTCGCCTGCGGCACGCCCACGATGTGGTAAACGCAATCCTCGTCGAAGGTGCGGTCGTGCACACGCACCGAAAGGCCGGTGTGAACGTGGTCGGTGGAAAGGGTGGTCTCGTCCAGCACCTTGGCGTGGGCAAGGGTGTATTCGATGTCGGCGATGCGCGCTTCCAGCTTCGCCTGGTCGCTCATGGCCTCGTCGTATTCGCTGTTTTCCGAAAGGTCGCCGAAGCTCTTGGCCTCTTTGATCTTCTCGGCGATATCGTCTCTGCCTTTGGTACGCAGCTCGCGCAGTTCTTCTTTTAATTGGTCTATGACCTTTTGGGGCAATACATATTCGTCTGCCATGGTAAATACCGTCCTTTCGTTGGGTCTGGATTCGGAAAAATACAAGTACGTATTATAATATGCCGCACTTCGGTTTGTCAAGTGTTTTTCGCCGCGCGGTTACGGGTTCTCGTTCTCCCCCACCGCTTTCGTGATGGCGTCGATGAACTCCTGGATGTAGTTGCGCGCGTCGCCCTCGGTGTTTTCCACCATGCCGATGTATTTGAACACCGCTTCAACGATATCCGTCAGCTTGATGGCGGGATCGTACTGATCGAACAGGCCCACGAAAGGAAGGGGCTTGCCGTCCGGCCCTACCAGCGGGTTTTCGTCATCGTCGTCATCGTCGTCTTCAATATCCTCTTCGATCTTCACGATCTTAATCTTCTGCCCCTCGGGCACCTTATCGAACAGCGTATCGAGGCCCACGGCGAGGCGCATGATATCGCGCGCGTCGGCGGCGTTGATCTCGCCGTCGAAGTTCACGTCGGCATAGATGCGGTCGCCGGAGAAATTGATCTTTTCAAGGTCCACGGCGTGGCGCAGCGCCAGACGGGCGTCGCCGGCCGTCACATAGCCGTCGTCGTTGATATCGCCGAACAAACGGGGCGTGAAGTTGAAACCGGTGATCTCCACCGTGCAGCGGTAGGTGACCAGAATCTCGCGGTCCTGCAGGATCTCAGCCGCCTCTAAAGACGATTTTCCGAGATTTTCGAGCACCATGTTCACGGTTTTGAGCGCTGCGGAATAGAAATCGTAGCCAAGCACGGCCGAGATCAGATTCATGCAGTCGTAGAATGTGATCGAGAAGTTATAATCTATGGTGGAGCCGTAGTAATTGATCACGCCGTCGCTGTCATACTTGGCGACCAGTTTGGCGTTTTTGATATCGAACCGCTGAAATTTCGCGTTGTCGAGCCGCGAAACGGCCTCGGTTCGCGCGCCGCTGATCAGCATCGGGTCGAAGCTGCCGGAGGGCAGGTAGAACGCCTTGCCGATGCTGGTCTCCTTCGCGTTCTCAAGCGAGGTATCGTGGAACGTAATGGCCAGCTGCTTCGGCGTTTCATCCTTGTCTTCCATATCCACGATCAGATCGTAATCCTCCGCCGGGGTCAGGGCGCTCACGTAGGTCTCGCCGTAGACCGGCACGGAATTGTTGCGCAGCAGGTCGCGGTGCAGGTCGAGCTCCGTCACCTCGGTGCCGGGCGTGCCCACAAGCGTGCGAACAAGGCTCTTCGCCACGCTGGAGTTGTTGTTGAACATGCCCTCCAGTATCGGGATCAGGTAGCTCTTCGCCGTTTCGTCGAGCTCGTCCGTTCCGTTGGTGGTCATGCCGCCCTCGGGCACGTAATTTTTATAGGTGATCTTCGCCTTCGGCATCTCGGTTTTGATGATGTTCACGCTGTCGTTGAAAAACGAGACCATGTCCGCTTTTTCGTCATCATGAAGGATGCGTACCGTTGCAAACGCGGGCACGGCGCAGCCGAGCGTCAGGAGCGCCGAAAGGAAAATGGCAAGAAAACGCCGAACGTTCTTTTTCATATTTACAAAACCTCCGTTAAGATACGAGTTTCAGTTTGATCATCAGCAGCGCGCCGCCGATGGATGCGACGAGCGTTGCGAACATGAGCGTGCTCGCCCCGAGCGTGGGAGAGATCAGAAGCACCGCCACGCCCACCAGGATAGGGAAGATCGAGATCTTCCAGTGCTTGCGGAAATACCCCGCGCCCAGCGCGCCGAACAGCGCGGGCAGGATATAGGTGAACGCGGGGGAAAATGACGACGACGGATCTGTAAGTTTGCCCAGAAACGGCGTGAACAGCAGTACGCCCGCCGCGATGATCACCGTGGTGGCGATAGCGGACGCGCCGATGCTGAGCGTACTGATTACTTCGCCCTCTTCACTGTTGGCGCGCACGCCCGCGTTTTCCATCGCGTTGAGGCCGCAGGGCAGCTTCAGGTTCGCGATGTTGCCGGTAACGAAGCCGAGATACGTGCCGCCCGCGCCGAGCATCGGCGTGAAGGTGATCACCTCGATCACGGCGGTGCCCCAGTAAAGCGGGATCACCTTTACAAAAGCCTTCATCAGTACCGAAAGCTCGGGCCACGCCCCGAGGCGCAGGCAGATGGCGGCAGGCACGCTCAGGAGCGTGAGCAGCGCGCCGACCGTCCATAACCGGCCCCAGACGTGAACTTTATTTATGTACGGGCTTATTTCGGCGTTTTTCATAAAGGAACCTCTCTTTCAGAGCGGAGATATGAGAGCGGAGAGCGGAGATTTTTTAAATTCGGAATGCGGAATTATTCAGCCGGAGCTGTCAGGATTTTTTCATTTTTCATTTTTCATCATTCATTTGCGCGCAGCGCGTCTTATCCCCACCACGTAAGGGCCGAGACCTGTTCGGGCAGGATCTGGTTGAGCAGCACGGCCATGCCCATGGCGGCGAACATGCTCAGGGGCATCGCGAATGGCTGCAGCTTTTTCAGGCTGAATTTCTCGCACAGCGTTTCAAGGACAAGGCTCACGATCACTGCAGTGACCAGCGTGCATACGCTCATCACGCCCGCGTCGCCCACGCCGTCCGGCGTTTTGCCGTAGATCGCCCGGGCGATGAACGCCGCGATGATGCCGATGAAAGCCGCCGCGCTGACGATATCCGCCGCCTTGGTGGTTTTTTCGTTCTTGTTGACCGCCTTGCCCACCTTGCTCTGAATGGTCTTGCACATCAGGGGCACTAAAATCAGGCCGAACACCATACCCACGGTCATCACCCACGCCACAGCGCCGAACTGCTTCGGATCGGTGATCTCGGTGGAGAGGGACGAGCCGAAAACATTGAGCATGGTCTCGCTCGCCACCGTTTCATAGGCGAGGTTGCCTACCACGCTCAGGCGGATCCACGGCAGCACAAGCCCCAGCGCGGAGGCCAGCACGATCACCGTGGTGAGGATGCTCAGCGCCGGCGCGATCGTGAACAGCACGCTCGAAAGCACCGCGTTTTTCATCGTCTCTTTGCTGAGCCCCAGCTCTTTGCCGCGCTTCCATGCCTTTACCATGAAGAAGACGGACTCCGCCACGACGAACGCGATCACGAAAACCGCGAGGCCGTACATAAAGCCGCTTTCTTTAAAATCAGACATATCTTTTCCCCTTGCATATATAAATCCAGAGTAATATTAGCACAATCATGCGGCGGGGTCAAGCAGTTTTTGTTATACGCACGCGACTTTATAAAAAACATTTGC
>JAFRSZ010000292.1 GCA_017439205.1 Clostridia bacterium | reverse complement strand
GGTGGGCATGTCGCAGTACGGCGCGGATTACTATGCCCGGCAGGGCATGACCTGGCGTGAGATCATCGCGCACTATTACCCGGGAACGGAGATAACGGAATTGAGGTAAATTGGAATTTGTCGCTCGATGCGACAAATTCCAATGAAATGAATAATGAAAAATTAACAATTAACAATTGATGAAGGGCTCCGCCCTTACCCGATTATACTCATCGGATAAGCAGGTTTTTCCTTCTTTTATAAAGCTTTTTTATATAATCAAAACGCGTATGCGTTTTCCGAAATTGTTAATTGTTCTTTGTTAATTGTTAATCAAAACATCTCGACAAACTGTAATTTACAGAATTGCCGTAAACACGATCCTTATCCCGTCCGGGCTTACCGCGGTGATCCTGCCCTTGTGGGCGGTCACGATGGCCTTCGCCACCGAGAGCCCGATGCCGTGCCCGCCGGTGGCTGAATTGCGCGAGGCGTCCGCGCGGTAGAAGCGCTCAAACAATACGCTCTGGTCGCCCTTCTGTATGCCGGGCGTGGTGTTCTCCACCTTCAGTTCCGGGCTGCGGCCGGCTTTCCTGAGGCTTACGCGGATATCGCCGCCGTCGTCGGAATACTTCATCGCGTTGTCCACCAGCAGCGAAACCAGCTGCCGCAGGGCGTTCTCGTCGCCTTCGTAAGCGATACCGTCCTCGATCTGCACGGTATACTTTTTACCTTTATACTGCGCCACCGGCGCAAAGCTGTCCGCGGTTTCCCGTACCGCATCCGAAAGGTTGAAGGGAGCGATATTGGGTTTATAGTTCTCTTCATCCATGCGTGAGAGCATCACAAGCTTTTCGGTGAGGGAAGTGAGCCTCGAGATCTGCTTATGAATGCTTTTCGTCCACTCCGTTTCGCCGGATTCCAGTTCCGTCACCTCGTTGGCGGCGTTGATCACCGCCAGCGGCGTTTTGAGCTCATGGCTGGCGTCCGTGATGAACCGTTTCTGCTTGTCGTAGCTTTCCGCCACCGGGGCGATCGCCATCTTCGAGCAGATCACGATCAGCGCGGTGACCACGGCAAGGCCGATCAGCGCCGCGAACACGCTGATGGTGAGGAACGAGTAAAAGGTGGTCAGCTCACGCGAGCAGTCCAGAAAGAAATACACGGTATACGACCCGCGCTGTTCCGCCCTGAAACGGTAGGTATCCACCACGCCCTTGGTCAGATTGCGCCGGTAAATGGTATCCGCATACATTTCCGCGTCTTCGGAGGCGATCGCCGAGATCTTGCCGGTGTTGATCTCCACCGCCGTGCCTTTTTCGTTCATGGTCACGGTGAAGTAACGGCTGTCGAACATGGCTTCGTCCGAAACGCGGCCGCCCAGCCCAAACATGCCGCCGAACTTCCGGCGGATCGGATCCTCTCCCGCGGGGCCGTTATCCTGCTGCATGCCGTTGCCGGAAAGCATATCGATGCGCGCGTCGACGTTCAGCATCACGTTATAATAGTTCACCGCGTTCACGATGCCCAGTATCAGAATGATGGCCGAGGCAAACGAGAGCACGGCGCTCCATATGAATTTGCGTCTGAGTGTTTTAAGCATTGATCTTTTCCACCGTATAGCCGATGTTGCGCACCGCGGTGATCTTTACGTCCGCGTCAATGGAAGCCAGCTTCTTGCGCAGGTAAGAGATGTATACCCAAACCACGTTCAGCTCGGTCTCGGAATCCCAGCCCCAGATCTTGTCCATGAATTTTTCGGTGGAGATGATCTGCCCGGGGTTCACCAGCAGCATCTGCAGCATCTGAAACTCTTTGTTTGCGAGGCGCACGCTCTTTTCGCCGTTTTTCAGCTCGAACGTGAGCGTATCCAGAGAGATGTTGCCGAATTTCAGGCTGTTGTCGGTGGTTTCGGCCTTGCGCCGGGTCATCACGCGGATGCGCGCCAACAGTTCGTTCATCGCGAAGGGTTTGGTCAGATAGTCGTCTGCGCCCGCGTCAAGGCCCGTCACGCGGTCGTCGATCTCGCTCTTTGCCGTGAGCAGCAGTATCGGCAGCGTGAGCCCTTCCGCGCGCACGGTTTTGAGCACCTCGATGCCGTCTTTCTTCGGCATCATGATGTCCAGTATCGCGCCGTCGTATACGCCGGTGCGCAGGAATTCCAGCGCGTCCTCCCCGTCGTATACCGGGTCCACGGTATAGTTCTGTCTTTTCAGTACGGCGCACAGGGCGTCCGACAGACCCACTTCGTCCTCGGCAAGCAGCAGTCTCATATTACACGTCTCCCTTTGTCTTTCTCATTTGAGCCCATCATAACCGGAAATCCTTAACCGGAGTTTAGAAATCCCCTTTTCCCGATCTTTTTTCCGCGCTCTTCACCGTGTTCATCATCAGCATGGCGATGGTCATCGGGCCCACGCCGCCCGGCACCGGGGTGATGAAGCCCGCGATCTCCTTCGCCGCGGCGAAATCCACGTCTCCTGCCAGCGAGCCGTCCGGCAGGCGGTTGATGCCCACGTCGATCACGGCGCAGCCGGGCTTCAGCATGTCCGCGGTCACAAATCCGGGACGTCCCACCGCCGCCACCACGATATCTGCCGTTTTAACGATCTCCGGCAGGTTCGCGGTGCGGGAATGGCACACCGTTACCGTGGCGTTCTCGCGCAGCAGCAGCGCGGCGGCGGGCTTGCCCACGATGTTCGACCGCCCGATCACCACGGCGTGCTTCCCCGCGATGGGTATCTTTTTGTATTTCAGCATTTCGATCACGCCGGCGGGGGTGCAGGGCAGAAAACAGTCTTTGCCCGAAAGCATTTTGCCCACGTTTACCGGGTGGAAGCCGTCCACGTCCTTTTCGGGAGC
The DNA here is from genome assembly GCA_017439205.1 of Clostridia bacterium. Lineage (GTDB taxonomy): Bacteria > Bacillota > Clostridia > Oscillospirales > Acutalibacteraceae > RUG806. The sequence continues at coordinate 6,907 of JAFRSZ010000292.1, read as the reverse complement.
GACGGCGTCCGTCACCGCCGTCTCGTCCAGATGCTCCGGCAGCGGCAGCTGGCAGAGGATGCCGTCCACGGCGTCGTCCGCGTTCAGCTTCCCGATCAGCGCCAGCAGCGCTTCCTGCGTCGTATCGGCGGGCAGCGCGTACTGCAGCGAGGTGACGCCGCAGGCCTCGCACGCCCGGTGCTTGTTGCGCACGTACACCTGCGAAGCGGGGTCGTCCCCCACCAGGATCACCGCAAGGCAGGGGGCGCGCCCCGCGGCGGCGCAGGCCTTTGCCCTGTCGGCGGCCTGCTGTTTTATATAAGCGGATATCTCTTTCCCGTCAATGATCTCTGCGCTCATGGATGTTTTCCTCCGGCTTTTCATTATTATATCCGTATTGTACCTTTCCCGCCGGTGATTTGTCAACACGCAAATGGATCGGATACGAATATTATTCATTAAAATGAAAAATTGATAAATATTATTAATTAATAGTGATTAAAAAGTAAAATCGTAACGATTGTTACAAATACATAATAATCCTTGACTTTATTATAAAAGTGTGCTATTTTCTTTTGGAGTCTGGGATACAATTTCCATATCTCAAAGATTATTTTGGAGGAAACAAAGAATGAAAAAGTTAGTTAAAGTGATCGCTCTTGTGCTTTGCTTCGCCATGATCGCCGCGTTCGCGGCCTGCGGCGGCAACAAGACCGACGATCAGACCACCACTGCTCCTGCGAATCCCGGCACTGCCGAAGCGGCCTTTAAGATCGGCCTGATCGGCCCGCTTACCGGCGGCGCGGCCATCTACGGCAATGCGGCCAAATACGGCGCACAGATCGCTGTTGATGAGATCAACGCCAAGGGCGGCATTCAGTTTGAGTACAAAGCTGAAGACGACGAGCACGATCCCGAGAAGAGCGTTAACGCTTACAACACCCTGTGCGACTGGGGTATGCAGGTCCTTGTAGGCCCCATCACCACCAAGCCCGCCGTTGCGGTTTCCGCCGAGGCTGCCGAAGACAGAGTGTTCTGCCTGACGCCCTCTGCCTCTTCCACCGACGTTATCAACGGTAAAGACAATATGTTCCAGGTCTGCTTCACGGATCCCAACCAGGGCACCGCGTCCGCTGACTACATCGCCGATAACTTCGCCGGCAAATCCGTTGCCGTCATTTATAAAAACGACGACGCTTATTCGCAGGGCATCCGCGATACGTTCGTAGCCGAAGCCGGCGCCAAGGGCATTACCGTTGCTTACGAAGGCACCTTCACCGACGCTACCGCCACCGATTTCTCCGTACAGGTCACCGCCGCCAAGGCTGCCAATGCGGAAGTCGTGTTCCTGCCCATGTATTATGAGCCCGCTTCCATCATCCTGAAGCAGGCGAAGGATATCGACTACGCGCCCGTATTCTTCGGCGTGGACGGCATGGACGGTATCCTCGGCATGGAAGGCTTCGATACCACGCTGGCCGAAGGCGTTATGCTTCTTACCCCCTTCTCGGCCGACGATCCCAAGGCTGCCGATTTCGTAGCCGCTTACCAGGCTGCCTACGGCGAGATCCCGAACCAGTTCGCTGCCGACGGTTACGATGCCGTTTACATCATTTACGAAGCGCTGCAGAAGGCCGGCTGCACTGCCGACATGAGCGCTGCGGACATCTGCGAGAAGCTGGTTGCCGCTATGCCCACCCTTTCCGTTAACGGTCTCACCGGTGACGGCATGACCTGGGATGCCTCCGGCGCTGTGTCCAAGGCTCCTATGGCCGTCGTGATCAAGGACGGCGCTTACGTTACTCCGTAACTTTCATCAAAGCGTAAACCCGCGGGAATACCGTCCGTAAGGGCGGTATTCCCTGCCAAAGAAGCCGGCTTCCGCATAAACGGCAGCCGATTTTTAGTTTTTTACAGATCGAGGTACCTATGGAATTTCTATCTTATCTGATCAGCGGCCTGAGCCTCGGCAGCGTGTATGCCATCATCGCCCTCGGGTACACGATGGTGTACGGCATCGCGAAAATGCTGAACTTTGCCCACGGCGACGTGATCATGGTGGGCGGATATGTTTCTTATATCGCCATGGCGCGCGCCGGGCTTCCCGGATGGCTTTCCGTGATCATTGCGATGGCTGTATGTACGTTGCTGGGCGTCGTTATCGAGGGGCTTGCCTACCGGCCGCTGCGTTCCGCAACGAGCCTTGCAGTGCTGATCACCGCCATCGGCGTATCGTATTTTCTGCAGAACGCCGCGCTGCTGATCTGGGGCGCGAACTTCAAAACGTATCCGTCGCTGATTTCCGGCACGCTCAAGCTCAGTCTCGGCGAGGACCGGCAGCTTTCCATCCCTTACGTGGCCATGCTCACCGTTGTGGTTTGCATCCTGATCATGGTGGGACTTACATTGTTTACGTCCAAAACCAAAATGGGCAAGGCTATGCGCGCGTGCAGCGAAGATAAGGGCGCCGCGCAGCTGATGGGCATCAACGTAAACAAGACCATTTCGGTCACCTTTGCCATCGGTTCCGCGCTGGCAGCCGTTGCCGGTGTGCTTCTTTGCTCATCCTTCCCCACGCTCAAACCCACCACGGGCTCCATGCCCGGTATCAAAGCCTTTACGGCGGCGGTGTTCGGCGGCATCGGGTCGATCCCGGGCGCGTTTTTGGGCGGTTTGCTGCTGGGTATCATTGAATCCTTCGCCAAGGCCTATATCTCCACGCAGCTGGCCAACACCATCGTGTTCGCCGTGCTGATCGTGGTGCTGCTGGTACGGCCTGCCGGCCTGCTCGGGAAGTACGTTCCCGAGAAGGTATAAGGAGGGCGCGGTATGAGCAGTCTCAAAAAGTCAAAGCTGAGCGCCTCCGCCGTGCGGGACTATTTCTCGTTCCCGCTGGTTACGGCTGCGTTCTTTATCATAACCTTTATGAGCAGCCACGACATGCTGAACAAGCGCATGCAGGGCCTTCTGGTGCCCGTATGCTGCTACATCGTTATGGCGCTGTCTCTGAACCTCACCGTCGGCATCATGGGCGAACTGAGCCTCGGCCACGCGGGCTTTATGAGCCTCGGCGCGTTTACGGGCGTGGTGGTATCGCAAAGCCTGATCGACAGCGTGCCGAACGATATCCTGCGGCTGGTGATCGCCATCGTCGCGGGCGCCCTCATCGCCGCCGTGGGCGGTTTCCTGATCGGCCTGCCGGTGCTGCGGCTGCGGGGCGACTATCTTGCCATCGTAACGCTGGCGTTCGGCGAGATCATTATGGATATCGTCAACTGCCTCATTGTGGGGCACGATAAAAACGGCCTGCATATCATCTTTAATTTCAAGGGTGAAAAGACCGTGGCTGACCTGAACCTCGCCGAGAACGGTACGGCCATCATCAAAGGCGCGCAGGGCGCGGTGGGTACCAAAACCATCGCAACCTTTACCGCGGGCTTCCTCATTATCATGCTCACGCTGTTCCTGGTGCTCAGTTTCATCCGCAGCCGCACGGGCCGCGCCGTTTTGGCCATCCGCGATAACCGTATCGCGGCGGAAAGCATGGGCGTAAACGTGATGAAATACAAAATGATCGCCTTCGTGCTGTCCACCACCCTTGCCGGTATGGCGGGCGCGCTGTACGGCCTGAATTTCAACATGATCTCGGCCGATAAATTCAATTTCAACACGTCTATTCTCGTGCTGGTGTTCGTGGTGCTGGGCGGCCTCGGCAATATGCTCGGTTCCATCATCGCGGCCACGGTGCTGTATATCCTGCCGGAGGCGCTGCGCGGCCTTGCGGATTACCGCATGCTGATGTACGCCATTGTGCTCATCCTCGTTATGCTTGCCACCAACAATCCCAAAGTGCGAAATCTTTTCGTTAAGATTCTGCCGAAGCGGAAGAGTAAGGAGGGCGCGCAATGAAGACGTTTGAAAAAGGCAAAATGGTGCCCATGCCCAGCACCGCGCTGATCCCCGAGCGCGATCTCGGCAAGATCCCCGTGCTGGAATGCTACCATCTGGGCATTGAATTCGGCGGTCTGAAGGCCGTGGACGATTTCAACTTCACCGTAGGCAAAACCGAGATCGCGGGCCTCATCGGCCCCAACGGCGCCGGCAAGACCACGGTGTTCAACCTGCTTACCAAGGTGTATCAGCCCACCCACGGCACCATTATGGTGAACGGGCAGGATACCACCGGTAAAAACACGGTACAGCTCAGCAAAATGGGCGTGGCGCGCACCTTCCAGAATATCCGCCTTTTTACGGATATGACGGTGGAAGACAACGTGCGCGTGGGATTGCACAATCAGGTGAAATATCCCACCGCCTGCGGCATGCTGCGGATCCCTCCCTTTTATAAAAAGGAAAAGGAATTCCACGAGCGCGCCATGGATCTGCTCTCCATTTTCGGCATGCAGGATATGGCGGACGTCAAGGCCGGCAATCTGCCTTACGGCGCGCAGCGCCGGTTGGAGATCGTGCGCGCGCTGGCTACGGACCCGAAGCTCCTGCTGCTGGATGAGCCCGCCGCGGGCATGAACCCCAACGAAACGGGCGAGCTGATGGAGAATATCGTGAAGATCCGCGATGAATTCCAGATCGCCGTTCTGCTGATCGAGCACGATATGAAGCTGGTTATGGGTATCTGCGAGGGTATCTGCGTGCTGAACTTCGGCAAGATCATTGCCAAAGGCACGGCGGAAGAGATCCAGTCGAACCCCGAGGTCATCAAGGCCTATCTCGGCAACAACAGTATGGAGGGTTGAGCCATGGCAATGCTTGAAGTATCCAATATCAACGTTTATTACGGCTCCATCCACGCCATCAAGGGCATCAGCTTCGAGGTGAACGCGGGCGAGATCGTAACGCTGATCGGCGCCAACGGCGCGGGCAAAAGCACCACGCTGCAAACCATCTCGGGCCTGCTGCGCTCCAAGACCGGCGGCATCACCTTCAACGGCAAATCGCTGGGCGGCATCCCTGCGCATAAGATCGTAAGCATGGGCATCGCCCACGTGCCGGAGGGAAGGCGCATCTTCCAGCAGATGACGGTGGAAGAGAACATTGAAATGGGCGCTTTTACCCGTCCCGGCAGCGAATACGAACGCAGCGTAGAAAACGTGTTCAACCATTTCCCGCGTTTAAAAGAACGCCGCAGGCAGATCGCGGGCACGCTTTCCGGCGGCGAGCAGCAGATGCTTGCCATGGGCCGGGCCATGATGAGCAAGCCCGATTTGCTGATGCTGGACGAGCCCAGCATGGGGCTTTCGCCCATTCTGGTGGATGAGATCTTCGATATCATCAAGGCTTTCCATAAAGACGGCACCACCATTCTGCTGGTGGAACAGAACGCGAACAAGAGCCTTGCCATCTCCGACCGCGCCTACGTGCTTGAGAACGGCAAGATCGTTCTTACCGGCACCGGCAAAGAACTTATGCAGAGCGAAGAGATCAAAAAAGCCTATCTCGGCGGCTGATCTTTGTGAAAACATCCCATATCATTGTCATCTTTTTGTTAATTATTTGTGAATTATACAAATTTTCAGGTTTTTGATATTGTATTTTCAAAAATTCGGTTGTATAATTTAACTGAAATAAAAATCCATAAAGGAGTGTTTGATATGACTGAATTCATCATGAAGTTCTATGATTTTATCCTGAGCCTTGTTAAGGCGATCCAGGATATGGTAGGCCAGATCCGCGAAAAGAACGATCAGGAGTAATTCTCCAACACGCCCTCCGCAGAAATGCGGAGGGCTTTTTTTGCGCCGTTTTTTATACAATTACAGTCCGTTTTGCAAAAAAGGCAAAAAGCCCTTTCTTTTTTTTCGTATGTGTGGTATATTAACTATATATTGTAAAAAAGGAACAAAACCCATGAAAGATAAACCCGTAACCGTGTTTTTCAGCGCCGTCAGCCTGATCATCTGGGCCGCCACGATCTCCGTGATCGTGTTCGCGGTGGTGCTGCTCTGTACCGGAATGGAGAAAGACCCGGTGTTCACGCTGAACAGCGCCGCCGTGCAGAAGGTGGACGCCGCCGATCCCGTGCTTGCCGAAAACGGCAAAAGCGGGGAAGACTGGTGCGTGCTGCGCATGGAGATGACCGTTTCTGCCGATAAGTATTCGCCATTCTCCTATACAGCCGAAACGTTCGCGCTGCGGGAACCTGCCGCCACGGCAAAGGGAGCGGAGTGGTTCACGGCGGTGGACGAGCCTCTTTCGTATTCCAAAATCGAACCGGACGATTACACCCTTAATCTGTATATCCGCGCGCCGCAGGGCGCCGAGGCGCTGGCTGAGGAAGCGCGGAGCTTTGGCTTCGGCATGCGCGGTCTGGTGGGGCACTTCACGTTTATCAGGTACCCGTTCAACTGGGGCCTGCCCGGATTCACGCTGTCGCAGTTCAGCGTGCCGGTCACGGTCGCCGCGGACTGACCTCGTCAAGGCAACAGTTCCGGCAGATCCGTTTTGCGCGGCCCTTCACGGTCGTTCCCCGGTGACTGCGTCGGTGCAGGGGAGATTCCAAAATAATTTTTGAAAAACCAAAAAAAAGCTTGACTATTCATAAATTATGTGATATAGTTTTACCTGCGCTTGCTAAGAGCGTACTGGTGTAAACGGCGCCTGTGCTGGTGTAGCTCAGTTGGTAGAGCAGCTGATTTGTAATCAGCAGGTCGGGGGTTCGAGTCCGTCCACCAGCTCCAATTGAATATGGGAGAGTTCCCGAGCGGCCAAAGGGGGCAGACTGTAAATCTGTTGTCACTGACTTCGGTGGTTCGAATCCACCCTCTCCCACCACGGAAAAGGGTATCGGATATGTGTTATCCGGTACCCTTTTTTCGCGTTTTCCCCTTATTTTAAGCCATTTTCGGGCTTTTTCCGAAAATGATATACCATGCACATACCATTTACAGAAATACAAATTGGGGGTGCAAAT
>JAFRSZ010000291.1 GCA_017439205.1 Clostridia bacterium | reverse complement strand
TAATTCCGGATGATCTTCAGCGTGGTGGTTTTCGGGAACTCGGTATCGCGGGTCTTGATGACTGAGACGCGCTTGAATTCCGCCATCGTGCTGTTCACGCGCAGCACCTCTTCCCGCAGGCGTTCTTTCGCGTCCGGATATTTGTCTTCGTCCAGATAGAACTCGCCCGCGATGCGGCCGTTATCTTCGTAAACCAGCACTTCTTTCACGAATTCGATATCGCTCATCAGGCCTTCGATCTCTTCGGGAGATACGTTTTTGCCGTTGGAGAGGATGATCAGGTTTTTCTTGCGGCCGCGGAAGAAAAGGAATCCGTCTTCATCGATGCAGCCGTAGTCGCCGGTTTTGAACCAGCCCTCCTCGTCGAACACGGCGGCGGTGGCCTCCGGGTCGTTATAATAACCCATCATCACGTTATCGCCGCGCACCCAGATCTCGCCCACGCCGCTCTCATCGGGATCGTGGATGATCACCTCGTTGCAGTCCAGCGGCAGGCCCATGCTGCCGATCTTAAAAGCCTCTCTGCGCGAGCAGGTGACGCACGGGGAGCACTCGGTAAGACCGTAGCCGGTGATGATCGGGATGCCGATATCGTTCATGAATTCCTCGATCTTCGGGTTCAGGTGCGCGCCGCCGCAGAGGATATACTCCAGCTCGCCGCCCAGATTATCGTGGATCTCGCTGAAGAAATCCCGGCGGAAATCGGAGCCGCAAAGCAGGAAATTCCGGCTCATCTCGATGCCGCTCATAAGGTCGTCATAGCTTCCCTTCCGTTTCGCGGAAGAAATGATGCGCGAGTAGATCATCTCCACCGCCAGCGGCACCGCGGCGAACTGATGCGGGTGGTAATCCTGAATATCTCTGTAGATATGCCGCAGGTTCGTGCAAATGAAGCCCCATTCGGTTCGCGCGAGACCGGCGACCAGGCCGGTGACCCACGAATAGGTGTGGTTCAGCGGCAAAAAAGCGATCGCGTGGCCGCCCGTGAGCACGCTCATCGAAGAATTGATGTCCGTCATGATGTTCTTGTTGGAAAGCATCACGCCCTTGGTTTTTCCCGTGGTACCCGAGGTATATACGATGGCGAACAGATCTTCGGGGCCCAGCGCCGGCGCAAGAAAGGCTTCCTCATACTTCTCACGAAGGGTTTCGCCTTCGGCGAGCATGGCGTCGACCTCGGCGATCGGGAAGAAATACTTTACGGTGCACCCGGCGGAGGCTTTCACGGCCTCTGCCTTTTCTTTGTTCTGCTCCGAATAAAAGAGCGCGTCGCATTCGCAGTTTTCAAGCTGCGCGACGATCTCAGGCGCTTCAAGCCGCATATCCATCGGCACGACAACGAAGCCGCCGGCGGCGATCGTATAAAAGATCACGTTCCACATATAAGAATTCTCGCTCAGGATCGCGATCTTCATCGGGGGACGCACCCCTTCGGAATACAGATACGAGCCGAGGCGCATCTCGTCCTCATGCGTCTGATAAAAGGAGCGCTCCTCTATTTCACCGTTCTCGGCTTCAAACATGAACTCGCGCTTGTCGCCGCCGCGGCGGGCGCCGTCGAGCACCAGCTCCTTTACGGTGGAATAAATCGGGAAATCGTCGTAAATTTTCATATGCACCTCTCATAGCTTCAGCGGAAAAACAGATCCCCGTTTTTCCGCTGATCGTTTTATAAAATCAGGTATGCTCAGTCAAGAAAGATGTCGGCCAGGTCCTGCACGGTCTGGCACTCGCGCACGGCGATATCGTCCACGTTTTTGCCGAACTCATTGCAGAGCGCGTCAATCAGGCACACGGTATCAAACGAGGTAAGGCCGCAATCGCCTTTCAGTGTGGATTCGGCGGTGATCTCTTCCTCCGGCTCCACGAATTCAAGAATGATCTCAATAATTCTGTCCATTGTTAACTCTCCTTACAGTTTGATGATGTCCAGGATCTCGCCCATGGTGATCTGCGGGTTCTTCACGCCCGTCATGATGGCTTCCACGATCTTGGGATAGAAGATCTTCAGATCCTCCAGCGAGTTCTCACAGGTTCTGTAGTCGAAAATGAATTCAAAGCCGTTGTCGTTGGCGCGGTGCTTGATGGTGAGATACAGGTTCTGCGCCGAGAAATCGGTGGGATACCAAACGCCGATGCACGTAGCCCTTACTTCATCGCTCTCGCAGGGAACCTCCTGCGGCGCGTGGTAAGAGAAGGTCATGGTGTCGTAGGTCATGGTGCCGGTGTTCGAAATCGCGCCCTGCTTCATGGCGATGTGCTTCACCTGATACATCTCGAGCGTATCGAAGTTGCAGTGCTTGAACACTTCGCTCTGCGCGTCTTCCACGGCGGCCACGGCCTGCTCAAAGGTGAGATCCGCGGGGATGATGGTGCGCAGCGAATAGAAATGCCAGCGGTTTCCGTAGGCTTTTTTGCTGAGAAGGGAGCCGCGGCGGTTGATCATGAACTTGAAGGAAACGTCTTCCTGATTCTCGTTGAAGGCGGAAAGCGCGGTGCGCAGGCCCAGCATCAGCACGCAGGGAACCGAAAGATTCTTTTCTTTGCACAGATCCATGATCAGGTCGCTATCTTCCTTCGAGAGCTCGTAGGTCAGCGTTTCGGTCTCGGGATGGTCGCCCTCATACAGCGAAACGGCGCGCTGGCCCGGGTTTTCTTTCTGGGCTTTCTTCAGGCGGTTGCCTGCGATCAGATAGTCGTTGAAGATCGGCTCGCTCATGGTGGAGAAGTGCTGCATCCAGTAAGCGCGGTCGGCCTTGCGCTGGTCGGAATCAAGATATTTGAACTCGTCCATCATCGCGTCGTAGTAAGAGCGCATGGGCTTGGGATACGGCGTGCCGCATTTTTTATGCAGATAGATCGCCATGGTATCCACAATGAAGGCCTTGGAGGCGTAGCCGTCGAAAGAAAGATGGTTCAGCTTCATGAAGAAACCGTTCAGCCCGTCCGCCAGACGGATGAGGCGGATGGTATTCAACGGGCAATCGAAAACCGGCTGCAGCTCTTTTGCCCAGCCCTTCATGACCTGATAGCTCTCTTCGTAGGGCATATCCGAAAGGTCGACCTCTTCAACCGGCGTTTCGGCGTCGTCGTCAACGTACTGCATGACCTGCGGATTGCCGTTCACGTTTTCCAGCGTGTAGCGGATACGAAGTGAGTCGCAGCGGGCAATGGCTTCTTCCAGCGCTTCCTTCAGCAGATCCGCGCGAAAATCGTCTTTCCAGTAGTAACCGGAACTGATAAACAAAAACGGAGTATTGGCGCTGAACTGCTTCCATGCAAAGAACATGAATCGCTGCGCCTGCGTGAGAGGATAAGTTTCAACGGTTTTTCCGTTGGCCAAGGTTTTTGTGCTCATGCTGATTTTCCCTGCTTTCGTATTATTTTTCCCGACGCGGTTCTTGCGAACGGGGTGTTTCTGATGTAAGTGCGGCTGATCTCTCTTGTGGTCTCGCCGGAAAGATTGACGCGGGCAACGACGGAATCCACCGCCTCTTCCACGTTTTCTATGCCCCGGGCCGCGACGTATTCGGGATCGGGGAAAACCTCCGCCGCAATGCTGTTTTCCTCCGCGAACACCACGATCTCTTTGATCAGGGGCTCGTCCAGATATTTCTTCTCGATCTCCTCGGGCGAAACGTTTTCGCCGTTGGAAAGGATGATCAGGTTTTTGATGCGCCCGCGGATGAACAGCTCGTTATCCGGGGTGATCTCGCCGATATCGCCGGTGCAGAACCACCCGTCCCGGGTAAAAACGGCCTTTGTTTCTTCGGGGTTTTTATAATATCCCATCATAAGGGAGGGGCTCTTCACCTGGATCTCGCCGTTCTGCAAACGGACTTTGCAGATGCTGATGATCCGGCCGCCGGATTCGCACACGGTGTTGCCGTCCGGCACGGAGATGCGCGGTCCGGTCTCGGTCATGCCGTAGCCCTGGCGGATCGTGATGCCCATATCGTCAAACTGATGGGCAAGTCCCGGGCTGAGCGTGGCGCCGGAAGCGATAATATTGCGGATGCGCCTACCGAACACCTTTTCGGCCGCCTGCCGCGCGGTATATTCCGGGTGGCGCGCCGCCGTGATGCGCACTTTGTTGACCAGCGATTCGATCACCATCGGCACCAGCCGCAGCACCGTAGGCTCAAACAGCAGCAGGTTGCGGTAAATATTGTGCAGATCCACGTTCAGGCAGATGGTCACGCCGTCCTTCACGTTTTTGAGGTAATCGCACGAAAGGCAGAAGATGTGGTGCATCGGCAGCACGTTCAGCGTGACGTTTTCGCCCTCGAAGCTCATCTCATCAAACCATACGTTGGAGATCAGCGCCCGGGAAGAGAGCATCACGCCCTTATAATTACCCGTGGTGCCGGAAGTGTAGATGATGGCGGCAAAATCGTCCGGATCGGCGTCTTCTTCATAGGGGGCGGCGGGGTCTGACGCGGCAAACGTCCGCGCATACAGCGCCTCGTCGCTCATATTGATATACGTATGTATTTTGGGAAGGGCCGCTCTGATCTCTTCGATACGATCGGTCTGAAACGCGTCGTAAAACAGGATCTCGGTATCCGATTCCCGCAGCAGCGTGATGAGCTTTTCGGTGTCGTAATCGGAGCTCATGGGAACCAGCGCCTTACCGCTCATAAACACGGCGTTCATGGAAACGAGATACCGGTAATCCGTTTTGCCGACGATCCCCACGTTGCAGCGTTCGGGACACAGCGCGTTCAGATAATACTTCACCGCCCGGCTGTTTTCATAGAGCTGCTGATAGGAAACGCTCTCGACCTCTCGGCTGCGCGCGAATTTGACGGCAGGCCTGTCGCCGTATCTCTCGGCCGCGTATTTCAGCAGTTGGCCGACCGTGAGAACGTCGTTCTCCCACGGGATGACCTCTCTCATTCGTACACACTTCCCATCTGCTGAGATATTTTACCAACACTTTCCGGGTTTTTTGTCGGTGATATGCGTTAATGTTAGCACACAGTAAAACAAAAAGTCAAGAGGGCGGTTCAAAAATGAACAAATCCTGTTATATTGTGCATAATAATTTGAATTTTTAATATAATTTCAAAGTACAGCAAAAATTTTTATAAAAACCTCTTGCCAAACGCGCCTCCTTCATGTATAATATCATAGTATTTTGAATAAAAATTTTGTTTCTGTCATGCGGCGCGCGGGTCCTGTGCGACGGAGCGCCGTGAACCATGTCAGGCGGGGAACCGAGCAGCATTAAGCGGTCTGCCCGTGCGACACAGTCTACCTGTTCGCCGTGTGACAGAGGCAAAATTTTTTTGTATCGCCGCGCCGCAGACGCCATACCGCGGCCGGGCGCAGAACACAGTCGGAGGTTTCTATGTATCGCGTTTTGTACCGCAAGTGGCGGCCGCAGGTTTTCAGCGACGTGGTCGGCCAGCCGCATATCACGCGCACGCTCTCTGCAGAAGTGCGCGAAAACCGCCTTGCGCACGCGTACCTCTTTACCGGTTCCCGCGGGACGGGCAAAACCACCTGCGCGAAGATCCTTTCCAAGGCCATCAACTGCCTGCATCCGGTAAACGGCGACCCCTGCAACGAATGCGAGATCTGCCGCGGCATCGACAACGGCACGCTGCTCGATATCGTAGAGATCGACGCCGCCTCCAACCGCGGCATCGACGATATCCGCCTGCTGCGTGACGAATCCAACTTTACCCCCGCGCAGGCCACATACCGGGTATACATCATCGACGAAGTGCATATGCTCACCATCGAAGCGTTCAACGCGCTGCTGAAAACGCTGGAGGAGCCCCCCGCGCACGTCAAGTTCATACTGGCCACCACCGAGGTACACAAGCTCCCCTCCACCATTCTTTCGCGCTGCCAGCGGTTCGATTTCCGCCGCATCGAGCCCCGCGTGATCGCGGATCGGCTTTTGTACGTGGCGCAGCAGGAAAACGTGACTTTGCACGAAGACGCCGCCATGCTGATCGCCCGCATCGCCGACGGCGGCATGCGCGACGCGCTCTCACTGCTGGATTCCGCAATGAGCGTTTCAAGCGAGATCACCGTCGCCGTGGTGTCGGACTGCGCCGGGCTGATGGGCAGGGACCGGATCTATGCGCTGCTGCGCGCCGTCGCCGCCTGCGACACGGCGGCCTGCCTTTCGATCCTGGACGAGCTGCACAGCGCCTCCTGCGATACCGAGCGGCTGATCGGCGAGCTGACCAACCAGTTCCGCAATTTCCTGATTATGAAAACCGTGCACCACCCCGAGAACCTGATCGTATGCACTTCCGACGAGCTGAACACGCTGCAGTCCATCGCCGCGCTGTTCTCGAACGAGCAGATCCTGTACGCGCTGAACGTGCTCACCAAAACCACGGACGCCGTAAAGCGAACGCAGAACCGGCGCATCGAGGCCGAAATGGCGATGATACGGCTGTGCACGCCCGAAACGGATTCCGGCACCGCCGCTCTGCTGGCGCGTATTTCAAAGCTTGAAGCGGCTGTAAAAGCCCTTTCCGCGGGCGGCATACCCGCCCCCGCCGCAAACCCTGCGCCTGTGCAAACGCCTGCGGAACCGAAACCCGCGCCCATCCCCGCAGAGCCGAAACCCGCGCCCGTGCAGGAGAAGCCGGAGCCAGCGGCGCAGCCCGTGAGCGCGCCCGCCGCCCCGCCGCCCGAGGATAACGCACCCGAAGACGACGATCCCTTTGAGGGATTCGGGAACGAGAACGCTTCCGGCGCTTACGCCGGCCTGTTCGACGACGACGAAACCGACGACGAGCCCTTTGATTTCGACGCGTTTATCAAAGAACACTCCGGAAAAACCGGAAACGAACCGGCACAGAAAGAGACCCCCTCCCCCGTTCCCGTATCGGTACCCGCGCCGGCGCAGCCTGCGCCCGCACAGCCCGCAGCAGAAACCAAAACCCCGAACGCCGAGCTCCGAACGCCGAGTTCAACGCCGGACGGGCAGGTAGACGCCCGCAAATGGCTGAAGGTAGTCGCGGATACCGAAGCCTCCTATCCCCCGCTCATCAACCAGCTCACCGGTTCCGGAGCGCGCGTCCTGGGCAACGTATTGTCTGTACGCCTTGCCGACCCGAAGATCAAGATGTTTTTTAATGAAGACCTGGTAAAATCCAAGCTCGCCCCCATCGCAGAAAGGATACTGGGCCGCAGATACGAAATTAAATTCGAATAAATCCGTAAAGGAGAAATCAGTATGAAAGCAAGAATCCCCAACCAGCCCCAGGGCTCCAGAAACGATATGATGCAGAAGATCCAGAAGATGCAGGAGGATATGCAGCGCATTCAGGAAGAGGTGGAAAACACCGATTTTACCGCTGGCGCGGGCGGCGACGCCGTCACCGTGACGCTGAACGGAAAGCACGAGCTGCAGAGCATCAAAATCAGCCCCGATGCGATCGATCCCGACGACGTCGAGATGCTTGAGGACTTCATCACCATCGCGTTCAACGAAGCGCTGCGCAAGGCCAATGAAACCATGGAATCCCGCATGAGCGTCGTTACCGGCGGCATGAACATCCCAGGTCTTTCCGGCCTCGGATTTTAAGCGGCAGGCGTAACCTATGGATTACACGGCCTTACCGCTGCAGCGGCTGCAGGAGCATTTTCAGAAAATACCCGGCGTGGGCGCAAAAACGGCGCAGCGCATGGCGCTATACGTGATTTCGCTGCCGAAGGAAGAAGCCCACGGCTTTGCCGACGCCATCAATGAGGCGGCCGATAAGATCCACCGCTGCAGCATCTGCTGTAATTTTACAGACGAAGAAGAATGCCCGATCTGCAAAAGCGAGCGCCGCAGCCGCCGGACGGTGTGCGTGGTGGAAAACGTGGAAGCCCTGATGGCGATGGAAAAAACCAACGAATATACGGGCACCTACCACGTTCTGCACGGCGTGATCTCGCCGCTGGACGAAATCGGGCCGGACGATATCACCGTAAAAGAACTGCTTGCCCGCGTGGCGGCGGACGGCGTTACCGAGGTAATCATGGCAACCGGCTCCAACGTGGAGGGCGAACTCACCGCCATGTATATTTCAAAGATGCTCAAGCCCTTGGGCGTTAAAGTGACGCGCCTTGCCTACGGCCTGCCCGTGGGCTCGGACCTGCAGTATGCCGACAGCGTCACCCTCTCCCGCGCGCTGCAGGGACGGCAGGAGCTTTAAGTAAGAGCGGCCAGTGGCCAGTGTTTAGTGGCCAGTGGCTAGTGGCCAGTGGCTAGTGACAAAACTCAACATTAAACATGAGGAGATCAGAATATGAAGCACGTAATCACCTTCGATATCGGCACTACGGGCGTGAAGACCTGCGTGTTCGGCATTGAAAACAGCATCCGCCTGCTGGGCGCGGCAAGCGCGGGCTACGGCCTTTACGTTTTTCCCGACGGCGGCGCGGAGCAGGATACCGAAGAATGGTGGGAGGCGCTCTGCACCACCTGCAAAAAGGCGCTTGATGAGGCGAACGTCACCGCCGACAGCATCGAGGGTATTTCATTCTGCTCGCAAATGCAGGGCCTTGTGCTGGTAGATAAAGAGGGCAACGCGGTGCGCCGCCCGATGAGCTACATGGACCAGCGCGCCAGAGAAGAGCTGAAAAAGGGCATCGCCCACGGCGTTACCGTGGCGGGCGCAAGCGTGCCGATCCTGATCAAATCGCTGATCATCACCGGCGCGGTGGCGGCCTCGGTGAAAGACCCGGTGTGGAAATACAACTGGGTGAAGAACCACGAGCCCGAAAACTTCAAGAAAGTTTACAAATGGCTCGACGTAAAGGAATACCTGATCGGCCGCATGACCGGCGAATTTGTGATGACCAAGGATTCCGCCTTCGGCACGCTGCTCTACGACCTGCGCAAGGGGCACGAATGCTTCAGCGAGAGCCTGTGCAAAACGCTGGGCGTGGACGTTAAGCATATGCCGAAGCTCGTGAAATCCACCGACGTTGTGGGCAGGCTGCGCGAGCGGCAGGCGCAGGAGCTCGGGCTGAAGGCCGGCACCCCCGTATACGGCGGCGGCGGCGACGCTTCGCTGATCGGCGTGGGCGCGGGCGCTGTAAACCCCGGCGATACGCACGTTTACTGCGGCACCTCCGGCTGGGTGAGCACCGTGGTGGAAAAGAGCATGGTGGACGCTTCCGCCATGATCGCCGCCGTGATCGGCGCGGACGAGGGCAAGTTCAATTACTTTGCCGAGCTCGAAACCGCCGGCAAGTGCCTCGAATGGGTCAAGGACCACCTCGCGCTGGACGAGATCAACATCTATCTCAAAAAAGAAAACGTGGCGGACAGCTACGAGAGCGAATACACCAGCCTCTACGAATATATGAACGACGTGATCGACAAGGTACCCGCGGGCTCCGGCGGCGTGATCTTTACACCGTGGCTGCACGGCAACCGCTGCCCGTTTGAAGATCCGAACTCCCGCGGCATGTTCTTCAACATGAGCCTTGAAACCGGCAAGAGCGAGCTGATCCGCGCCGTATTTGAGGGCGTTTGTTTCCATCTCAGATGGTTCATGGAGTGTGAAGAGAAAAAAGTGAAATCTTCCGAAAAGATCCGCTTCGTGGGCGGCGGCGCGCTGAACCGCGTTGCCTGCCAGATCCTTGCGGACGTACTCGGCAAGACCGTGGAAACCGTTGATACGCCCCAGAACGTGGGCGCGGTGGGCGCGGCGGTCACCATCGCGGTGGGCAGCAGCATGATCGGAAGTTTTGCCGACGCAAAGAAGCTGATCCCGGCGGTTAAGACTTTCAAACCCAACGCCGCAAACAAACCCGTTTACGACAAGCAGTTTGCCGTGTTCAAAAAGCTGTATAAAGCAAACAAAGAGAATTTTGCCGCCCTGAACGGCTGATCGGAGAAGAATCTATGCTTGAAAAAGAATCTGCATTAAACACCTTATATCAAAGTATCGTCCCGGTGATGGAAACCTGCGGCTTCAAACCGAAGCCCGCCGACGGCAATCCCCGCGGCCCGGCGCTTTACGCCCGCGGCGACGGCATGGTGATGGATTTTACCGGTGAAAAGGGCTTTCTGCGGCTGGTTTACAGCAGCGACCGCATCCATCTGCTCTCCGGCCCGGTGGACGTGGACGCCTCCGACGATTCTTCGTTCAATCTGGACAGCACGTTCCTTCTGATGCTGGACGATTACGACGACCGCGACCTGAAATCCCTCTCCAACGAGATCGGCGAATACCTCACGAACACGTACGCCGAGAAAAAAGAGATCGTATCCAAGAAGAAGAACGTGCAGACCGTTTCCAAGGCGGCGGCCAGAAGCGGCGCGCTGAGCTACGATCCCATCACGCTGGCCAGCAAGATCGCCACCATGTTCCCCTACACGGCCTACCTGAAGGATGAGATCAAACGCAACGTGGACGAATACGGCGAATTCCTGTGTGAGGATTTCTTTGTGAACCACGCAAACAAAGAGATCATGGAGGTCATTCAGGGCAACGACCCCGCCAAGATGAAGAAGCTGTTCGGCATTCTGGGCGAGATCTACGAAGACGGCACCAACGAGGTGCAGAGCCTGATCGCGGTCACGATCCTCGGGCCGATCAAAAACGATCCCGTAATCATCCAGCGCATCATCCCATACCTTACCGATACCATGATCGAGCCGGTGCTCGCGGCGAACAAGCGCCTCGGCAAGAGCAAGAGCGCGAACCTGCGTCTCGAAAACCCGCCGAAGTATAAGGCAAAGAAAAAGAAAAAACAGGGCGGCGGCCTGATGCAGATGCTGATGGGCGGCGGCCAGCCGGGCCTGAACCAGCAATAAACAGACAAAGGAAAACAGATCCGGTATTCGGGCGGCAGCCCGGCCGGATCGTTTTTTTTTTCAAAAGATTGATTTTATACCGTATTTGTGGTTTAATCATTATGAAACGTTGCAGCAGAAAGCGCACGGTATTTACCGATTACTGATTCAGTAATCAAAACGTGAAGTGTTTTCCGATATTCCCGCCCCCTCAATATATAAACCCGAATCGCCGTCGGTTTGTTTCACTACTGACGCTTCACGCCTCAATCCCGACTTAAACTCTTTCATAAAGGAGATATACATGTGAATAAGCTTGCGATCTGCGGCGGAACGCCGCACATGACGAAATTCGATCTGCCGGAGGAGATGTTCCGCTGGCCGATCATAGACGAGGCAAGCGAAAACGCCGTGCTGGACGTACTGCGCACCAACCGCATCTCCGGCAACGATATCACGGTGCAGTTCGAGCGGGAGTTCGCCGAATGGAACCAGACAAAGCACGCGGTCTGCGCGTGCAACGGCACCATGGCGCTGGAGGCCGCCTATTTCGCGGCGGGCATTCAGGCCGGGGACGAGGTGATCTGCCCCACCAAAACCTACTGGGCAACCTGTCTTTCGGCGCAGAAGCTCGGCGCTGCGCTGGTGTTCGCAAACGTGGACCCCGATACCGTATGCCTCGATCCTGCGGATCTGGAGCGCTGCCTTTCGCCGTGGACGAAGGCGATCATGGTGGTGCACTACTGGGCCCACCCCTGCGATATGGACCGCATCTGCGCCTTTGCGAAGCTGCATCACCTGAAGCTGATCGAAGACGTTTCCCACGCGCAGGGCGGGCACTATAAGGGCAAAAAGCTCGGCACGTTCGGCGACGTTGCCGCCATGAGCCTGATGAGCCAGAAGAGCTTCGCCGCCGGGGAGCTCGGCGTTCTGGTCACAAACGACGACGAAGCGTACGAACGGGCGCTGGCGTATCTGCACTACGAACGCAACAACGGGCGGAATATCACCACGCCCGCGCTGCAGCCCTATCTGCATATGCCGCTGGGCGCGATGAAGGGCCGCGCGAACCAGATGTGCACCGCACTCGCCCGCGAACAGCTCAAACACTACGACGAGCGCACCGCGGAGATCCGCAAAGCGCTCAACTATTTCTGGGACCGGCTCGAGGGCTGCCCCGGCGTCCACGGCATCCGCGTGGACGAGAGCGACGGCTCCGACATGGCGGGCTGGTACGTGCCGCACTTCGTTTACCGTCCGGAAGAGCTGAACGGGACCGGCTTCCATACCTTCTGCGACGCGGTGAGCGCCGAGATCGCGTGGAAGATCCCCGTGGGCGGCAATTTCCCGCTGCACACGCACCCGGTTTTCCAAACGTGGGATCCCATGGGCCTCGGCAAGCCCGCCCGCATCGCGTTCGCCCACCGGGACGTGCGCGAGCTTGACAGGGCGCTTGCGCGTTCCGAAGGCCTGATGTGCGCGGAGGTTCCCTATTTCCGCCGCTTTATCCCGGCTGAGATCGACCGCATCGCGGACGGTTTTCTGAAGGTGATCGAAAACATCGACGAGCTGCGCGGCTTTGCCGACGCCTCCGACGCCCGCGCCGACGGCCAGTGGTACGGGAAGGTCAACAAAACCGACTGAATCCGATAATACTGAAAAACAAAGCCGTCGGGCGCGTTCACTTAAGGATAAAACTCCTTTTGTGAGCAAGCCCAACGGCTCTTTTTTTGATTCGGATCGAAGCTTACAGCTGTTTTTCGTTCAGCCATTCGTGGGCAAGGGTGTAGGCCTTCTTGCCGTCCTTCGACATATACGAGCTGTGCGTTTCGCCCTTGAGCACCGTCATATCGGCGTCGGGGATGTTCTCTGCGATAAACACGGTATCGTTGATCCACATGATATCGCTCTGCCCGCTCACGATATACGCAGGGCATCTGATCTGCGCCAGGTATTCCGGCGTAAAGTCGGGCTCGGTGAGCATCAGGTCGTTGAGCTTATCGTGCTTAAAAAGGTTTTTGATCGCCACCCCCAGCGGGAAATACAGCTTAAAGGTTTTGGGATGCGAATTTGCCCCGCACGAAATGATCGCCCCGGGCACGTCGGGGTAATCCGCGGCCAGCGTGATCGCGTTGATGCCGCCGTCGCTGTGCCCCATCACGACCGGCTTTTCAAGGCCCATCGCCTCAATGAATTCCTTCAGGTCCTTCGCCATCAGGTGATACGAGATCTCCCCCGGATCGCTGCTTTTCCCGTGGCAGCGGCTCTCGGGCACATACACGGTATATTCGTTCGCCAGATACGTGGCGGCCTCGCGCAAAGAATCCGCGCTGCCGCCGTTGCCGTGCACAAGGATCAGCGCGGGCTTCCCTTTTCCGAATACGAGATAGTGCATATTCACCTCGCTGAGCTGAATATATGCGTCCGTTTCAGGCAGGCTGACCGGCTCGGGCAGTTCGGCGACCTCAAGCGTCCGGCCGTTGTATTTTTCTGGCTCAACCACGTAATCGACCTGCGAATACAGGCCGCTCAGCAGCGCCGTAAACGTGAGAAAGATGCTGATAAAGGAATTCATAAGCGCCTCCCGCAAAACCGTATAAAATCACATCTTTGCTTCTTTCATCTGAAGTGTAGCACAAATCCGTGCGCATTACAAGTATAACATATTGCTGACAAATCGGTCCGGCACAACAGTTATTATACACTATCAATACGAAATGTACAAATCAAACCTGCGCATTTATACATTATCCATAAACACAGGCAGAAAAAAACGTGTATTCTGCCGTGTTTGTTTTTTATACAGAGAACTTGCTTTTTTTTACAAAAATAAATTATAATATAATTGTACCTTTGTATAAACCACTCGAAAGGAAATGATAACTCTTATGAAATCGGGAGCCTTAAAAAAGACCCTCAGCGTTCTTCTTTCCGTTCTTATGGTGCTCGGCACAGTGAGTTCGCTCGGCGTACTCACCGCCATGGCCGCAACGGATGGCAGCCCCGCACATCCCGACGCCTACCTGTTGGGCAAGTATTTTTCCAACAGCTGGGTTTGGTATGACGCGGCAACCGGACAAAACCGGCTGTCATGGAAAACCGGTGATTTTCAAACGTATAATGAAAGTACCGGTATGACCCATCTGAACAATATTTATCTTCAAATCAGCACACCAAGGCTTCTTGAAGGTATCACCGCCGATACAGGCGTCACATTCAGCTATACTTATACGCCGCAGCTCAATAATGACCATCGCCATGTGTTTTCCTTCGGCGCCAATGAATACAGCGGCTCCGGCTCCAATGCAAACAATCATTTTTATATTTCCGCAACCAAATCCTGGATGGGCGGCAATAAGTTCCCCTTCGTTGGTTTTGTGAGCGGTGAGACCCAAACGATCAACGCATATCCTGAAAACGGCCCTGATTTCGTTATGGGAACCACATATTCCGTTGTGATCACCATCACAAAGAATGAAGGCGTTTTGTTTAATATCAACGGCACGGATTATACTGCAGCCTATTACAACAGCAATCTTAACGAGCAAAAAACGAACATTGAAACTCTTTTGAACAGCCTGCCGAATTATCAGTATAATTATATCGGCGTATCCCGCTGGGGCGACGGTTATTTTACGGGCGATTTCAAAGACCTCTCCATCTACAGCCGCGCGTTTACAAAAACAGAACTGGATACCGCGCCCCTTCCCGCAGGCTTTGCCGCCGAAGCGCTCGCCAATTTTGACGTCAATGAACTCAGTACCGCCAACGCGCAGTTTACCGCGGTACCCGCGCATCAGGGCGATCCTATGACAGACGCCTATTCCAACTACGTATATGCCGGTTGGACCGCATGGTCCGGCGACGGCTTTAACGACGTAGGTTGGGGCATTGGCCGCACCACCTTCAAGGTAGCCGTGCCGGGAGATAACGTACTGGTATACGACGGTATTCACGATGTGATCGCTCCCATTACGTTGGAAAGCTGGAGCAACGATACCAGCGGTCAGAGCCAGATCATCAAATACGTAGCCGATAACGCGGATCAGTTCGATCTGATGCAGAATTGGTATGGCTATTCCAGCACTTGGAACGTGTGGGCAAAGAACCATATTTCTACCGCCGAAAGCTTTTCGCATCTGCGTGATACCGATCCGGAATCCCCCGCGACACAGCGTGACGGAGCTTCCCGTTTTTGGTGGAATAAGCTTGAATATACCGGTTCAGGAAACACGCTGACGTATTATTCCGCGGATTACAACATCACGTATCACGCACAAACGGCCTATCGGAATTCTGCAAGCACGTCTCACGATTTCAGAGAAGGTGATATGACCTCAAAGTCTCATTACTACGTCATCAATTATAAACCGATTTATGACATCCTTTCGGAGGCGGCTGCGTTTTATAATGAGAACATCTCCGGGCAGGAATGGAAGTATACAGAAGCGTCTTTGAATCAGGCTATGAGCGCCCTTTACCTGATTCAGCTTGCGAACCCGAATCTTTATACATATGAAGAAAATGTAAAAGGCGACGTGCAGAAATGTGCATCCGCCATAAAACTTGCGCTGCGGGAGTATTCACAGATACAGCTCGTCAAAAAGACCGCCACGGTGCATATCGTTCCCGGCACGGGCACAACGATCACCGTGAACGGCGGCACGGTTGCCGACGGCGATACCGTAGAATACGGAGATACGCTTACCGTAACCGCCGCGGCAGACGAGAGCCACAATAAATCCACGCCCGTGCTCAAGGTGAACGGCACGGCGGTTGAAAACGGCGGCACGCTCACTGTGAACGACGATCTTGTGATCACCACCGACGATCTGTCGCTGAACGTGTACGACGTTACCTTTAAAGACAGAAACGGCACTACGCTTTACCCGATCCAGCACATTGAGCACGGTTCCGACGCCACGCCGCCCGCGGACCAGAGCAACTACGGCGACGGCTTTACGCACTCCTTCTTCACCGGCTGGACCAACTACCAAAACATCACGGCGGACACCGTTGTAACGCCCGTTTATGAGACCTCCGAGCACGTATTCGATCAGCAGAACACCGATTCGTTCTACCTGAAAAAAGCCGCCACCTGCACCGCTCCCGCGCTGTATTACTGGTCTTGCGTTTGCAGCCTGCGCAACAGCACGACGTTTGAATACGGCGCGCCCACCGGCCATCACTACGCCCCGCCCGCCGCGGAGGACTGGAGCTGGACGAAGGACGGCGATACCTATACCGCGACAGTGACCGTTTCCTGCGAAAAGAACGACGACACGCGGACGCTGACCGCGGCCGTTCAGACGATCGCCGACGTTGCCGCAACTGCGGAGGCTGACGGATATAAGACCTTCCGCGCCACAGTGACCGTCGGCGAAGGCGAAGCCGCGCAAACCTTTACGGCGGAGAAGACCGTGAACTACTTTTACGTCGCCGTTACCCCCGGCGTCGGCACGACGATCACAGGCGCAGAGACCGGCGAATATGCGGACGGCACGGTGCTGACCGTCACCGCTGCGGCGCAGCCGGGCTATGACGCTGCCGCGCTGACGCTGAACGTGAACGACGCGGCCGCCGAAAATCCCGCCGAAATCACCGTCATCGGTCAGACGACGATCACAACGAACGATCTGACCGCGAACACTTACACCATCACATGGGTCGACCAGTGGGGCGCCGTGCTGAAAACCGCCAGCGGCCAATACGGCTCCGGGACCTTCATGCCGCTTACCGATCCCGCCGACGTGCGCATCGAAGACAAGGTTTATGCCTTCGATCACTGGGATAACGGCAAGACAGCCGGCGAAAGCGTTCTCTTCAACGCCGATCAGACGATCACCGCGATCTATACCCTGACCGATCAGGTCGCGAAGTATACTGTCACCTTCCTCAACGACGACAACAATACCAAGATCGCCGAAGCGGAATATGAATGGCAGCAGACCGTCGAGATCCCCGATACGCCCGTGAGCACCAACAGGACTGTCGCTCTGGACTATACCTTCCTCGGCTGGACGCCGGAGGTCGAAACCACCGTTACCGCCGACGCGACCTACGTCGCCACCTACGAAACCGAGCCGCATTCGAGGATCTACCACGTCAAGTGGGTCTACGGTCTCTCCAATGAGTTTACCGCCATAGAAGAAGATCTGCCCTACGACACGGTCTTCACCGCGGAGACGGTCCCGGCGGACCGGTACGTGAAGGACGACAAGGTCACGCACGACAGATATTCATGGGAGACCCGCATCGGCACCGCGCTTGCTGACCACATCGGCGGTTCCACCACCGAGGCGGTCATCACCGGCACCCGGCATATCGACGGCCACGCGGGCACGCCCGACTATGAATGGGTCGGCAGCGACGAAACGGGCTACACCAAGTGCATCGCCACCATGACCTGCACGCTCTGCGGCGAGGAGCTTCGCGCCGAATACACGCTCGGCGAAGACGACGTATATACCCACGTGGGCGAAAACTGCGGGGATCAGGGCTACACGAGATATTCCGCGTGGCTGAACGGCTCCGGCGAGAATTCCTACTTCGAGAATCAGGACAAGAAGGTCTACGGCGAATACGGCGACCACTACTATCCCAGCAGCGCCACGCGGATCGTCTGGAATACGGCCGACCCCGCCAACGTCACCTGCGTGATCGAGGAGCCGTGTTATTTCTGCGACCACGTCAAGCGCGATTACGGCACGGTCAGCGTCCACGAGCGTACGCCCGCTACCTGCATCTCGTCCGAAAAGACGGTCTTCAAGGCGGAATTCGAAGCCGGTTGGACGACCCAATACAGCAACGAGATCGAAACCGCGCCCATTGATTCCGACGCGCACAATTATACGGGCTGGAATGTCCGTCCTGACGACGCCCGCTCTACCCGTCCGGTCTACGACGCCGAAACGGAAACCTGGTCCAAGGGCACGCTTGTGATCCCCTGTGTAAACACCTATACGCTGGATTACGCCTATAACCCCGAGACCGGCGAGCAGACCGTCACGTTCAACTATACGGTAGAGAATTACGCCGCACACGACAAGGTGCTTACGGATCTTGACAGAGCGGACTACGACGCGTTTGACGAAGCGCTTGCGAAGCTCCAAACGGTCGATTCGCTCGATATTGCGGACGACGCCGTCGTCACGACCCGTGAGGTATTCGATCTCGGAACCGGCGAAATGACCACGGTCGACGTCACCTTTGCCGAGTTCAGAGAGCAGTTCCTCACAAGCACGCTTGCCCGCGCCGAGGCGTTCCCGCAGAATCTCGTCACGATCCCCGAGGGCTCCGACGAAAACAGATTTGACGAGCAGCCGCAGGTTGACAATATGGTCAGAGAGATGCAGTACGGTCTCGACATGATCTTCAACGAAGACGGCACGCCCAAGGAAGCGCTGCTCAACCACTACGACGTCACCTTTACACTGAAGAACGACGTTGTTACCTCTTACAATGAAGTGAAGGGCGCCGAAGTAGCTGTGCCTGAAGCGCCCGCAGAGGTGGACGGCTACGCGTTCCTGGGCTGGACGCTGGACGGCAGCACGATCGCGCTCGCCGCCGACGCCGCGACCCATACCGTGACCGGCAACGCGGATTTCACCGCAAAATACGCCGATACGCCCACAAGCTGCACTGTGACATTCCTGAAGGCAAACGGCGACGTGCTTGCAACCCTTACCCTCGATTACGGCGCGCTTCTGGCCGAAGATCAGATCCCGGCCGTTCCCGCCAAAGAAGCGGACGACGAAAACCACTATATCGGCGGATGGGACGCTGAGATCGTTACCACGGTGATAGTGGACGCGACCTATCAGGCTGTATACACGCCCGAAGCGCACACCGGCGGCACGGCCACCTGCACCGAGCAGGCCAAGTGCTCTGTCTGCGATAGATCTTACGGCGCGCTTGCCGAGCACAGTTGGAAATGGGTGACCGATCTTGAACCCACCTGCAGCACGCCCGGCAAAAAGCATCAGAAGTGCGATAACTGCACGGCCACACAGGCCCTTGATACCGAGATCGAGCCTACCGGCGAACACAGCTTCACCGTGCTGCAGAACGACGACAACGGCCACTGGTACAAATGCGAAAACTGCACCGCCGTCACCGCGACCGAAAGCCATACCGGCGGCACGGCCACCTGCACCGAGCAGGCCAAGTGCGAGGTATGCGATACGCCCTACGGCGAGCTTGCAGACCACAGCTGGAGCTGGGTGAACGATACCGCGCCCACCTGCGGCGAAGCAGGCGTACGGCATGAAGAATGCTCCGTTTGCCATATTACCCGCAGCGAAGGGTCCGTTGCGCCCGCGACCGGCAACCATACGCC
>JAFRSZ010000290.1 GCA_017439205.1 Clostridia bacterium | reverse complement strand
GTCCACAATCAAAAACAAATCTGAAAAAACCGTAGATCAGTATTGTTTGGATCTGCGTTTGTTTTTACGTTTCATTTACTGTGAAAAAAACGGTATTGCCGTAACCGATGAAGAACAGTTCAACGAAATCGATATCACCGGTTTGCCGCAGGAATTTTTTAAAACCGTTACGCTTGATCTGGCCTATTCTTTTTTATCCTATTGCCGTACGGAGCGTGACAATCAGGAAAAAGCACGCGCGCGAAAAGTATCCTGCATCCGTGCTTTTTTTAAATATCTGAAACTGAACAATATAATTGAAGACAATCCAATGATCAATCTGGATTCTCCGAAGCTGAAAAAGAGCCTTCCGAAGTATCTCTCTGTAGATCAGGCGCAGCAGCTTCTGATGAGCGTTTCCGGCCCCAATAAAGAACGTGATTACTGCATTCTTACTTTTTTTCTGAACTGCGGCATGCGGTTATCTGAACTTGTGTCTTTGGATTATAATAAAATCAAAATTGAAGACGACAGCGCAAGTATTGTGATTACCGGCAAAGGCAACAAAGAACGTATGGTATATCTGAATCACGCCTGTGTTGCTGCACTGAAAAGCTATATGAACGTGCGTCCGAAGGATGGCGTAAAAGACCGTTACGCTCTGTTTTTATCAAACCGTTTAACGCGCATCAGCCCGAAAACCGTGCAGCATCTTGTTGACGTATATCTTGAAAAAGCCGGACTCGGCAATCAGGGCTATTCGGTTCATAAGCTGCGTCATACGGCGGCTACGTTAATGTACCAGACCGGTCAGGTGGATCTGCTTGAATTAAAAGAAATTCTCGGCCATGAAAGCCTGAATACAACGCAGATCTATACGCATCTTCAGAATATCAAGCTGAAATCCGCGGTGGATGCTAATCCCCTTTCGGATTTTACAAAGAAGAATTCAGACGGTTAATAGCGTTCTATGCTCCGACAGTTTTTATTGAAACAGTCCGGCAAACATTATATATAACAGATATACTGCCAATACAGACAAAAGCATTGCGCACAATACAACAGCATTCTTTATGAACAACGCTCTTAAACGGAGCGTTTCTTTTTGCTCAAAAAACAGAATGCCGCAGATCTTTTTTGACGATTCTGCGTTTATTGAACACATGGCAAGCGTTGCGGTGATAAACAGTATTGCCCCCGGCAATATCAGAAGAGAAAAATAGCCGAGACCCTTCGCGCCCGAGTGCATTAAAAGATATGTAAGCAAAAGAGACGCAACAAGGCCTTCCGCAAACGGCAACAGAATAAGGAATACGATGCCGGAGCAGCTCAATCCGGCGGAAATACCGATAAATAGCGCGATTATTGAGCAGCACAACAAAAGAACCGACGTGTGCTCGATTTTATTTGAAAGCAGTTGCGCGGCAAAACCGTCGAGAAAAGAATCTTTACCTGCCGAAATATATAACTTGCTGCCGATCAGCAGCGCGCATACAAAACAAGTAAAAAAGAGAACGGTCGTTCCGCTGTTTTTTACGGCTTGCCCGGCGCTCCTGACGCCAATGTGTTTTGTGTAAAACATAACCTTTTTCATTTTATAAT
The DNA here is from genome assembly GCA_017439205.1 of Clostridia bacterium. Classification (GTDB taxonomy): domain Bacteria; phylum Bacillota; class Clostridia; order Oscillospirales; family Acutalibacteraceae; genus RUG806. The sequence continues at coordinate 21,196 of JAFRSZ010000290.1, read as the reverse complement.
CCCCGGTACGCTTTTTTATCTTTTGATATTTCTGGATACGATCCCGCCGAGACATCCGCAAAAAAGATGTATGATCGGCATCAGCAGAAGATACGTCCCCGCCGCAAAACCGCTCATCAAAAAGGTCAGCGGTAAGAAAATCATCGTAAATGTCAGCGCAGCGATCAGTCCACTGACCACACCTCGCATATTCCGGTTTCGCGCGGCCGAAAACGCGCTGATAAAAGCTCCGATCCCGCCGATACAAAAAAGAACATACGGAAGAACCGTTACCGGAATATCTTTTTTTGTAAGGATCAAAGCAAATAAACAGATCAGAGCAGCGCTGAATAGTATGCCGACCGCCGAGCCCTTGATAAATAATACAATAGGCGACTTCCCTGGCGTATGATTTCTGCTCAAAACAAGTTCCCCCGATCTTTAATATTCCTGTAAATAATGTATTCAGGATCATTCGATAATATGAAAAAAACAGCCCCGAAGGACTGTTTCATATTCGTAATATACGATTATTTCTTCGTATCGTCGATATCACTTTTTCTCGTTCTGCGGCTGCCGCCCTTTTTCTCTTCCTTTTCCTGGGCTTTTGCGGCTTCAAGCGCAGCTTTTTCTTCAGCGGCTCTCGCATTTGCAGTATCGTTGGTCTGAATGGCCCAACGCTTGAACTCCATCTTCGTTTTATCAGCGCTGGTAACGATCACAACGGAATCTTCTCTTACGGTAACGATCTTGCCGGTAATGCCGCCGATGGTGGTGATGTCGTCGCCGATCTGAACGGAATCGCGGAGTTTCTGCTCTTCCTGCTGGCGTTTTTTCTGCGGGCGGATCGTAAGAAAATACATTGCGCCGAACATAACGACCAGAAGAACGATCATCGTAACAGGGCTGCCGAACAAACCGGTCGACTGCGGCGTATCGGATGATGTACACAGATTAAATACAGTATAAAGCATGGTTATCCTCCAAAATAATTTTATATCATTATAAATGCAAAAATGAAAAAAAGCAAGCTTTTTTCAAAAAAAATTCAGTCGACGACGCGCTTGCCGAGAACGTTGATACGGTCGGCATAAAAACGGTCGTAGGTATCACTTGCAAGCGCTTCGCGGATCTGTTCCATCAAACGGTTGTAGAAATACAGATTGTGCATCACGCAAAGACGCAGCGCCAAAACCTCTTTTGCTTTCACAAGGTGCCTCAGGTACGCGCGTGAAAAGCTCTTGCAAACGGGGCAATCGCAGTTTTCGTCCAGCGGGCGGAGATCCGTTTCATATTTCGCGTTGTTCAGATTGATAATGCCTTTCGAAGTAAACAGATGCCCATGCCTTGCGTTTCGGGACGGCATTACGCAGTCAAACAGGTCCACGCCGCGTTTTACGGCCTCCAGTATATTGCCCGGCGTGCCTACGCCCATCAGGTACCGTATTTTGTTTTCGGGCATATAGGGTTCCACTGCGGTGATCACCCGGTACATTTCTTCGGCAGGCTCCCCTACCGCCAACCCGCCGATGGCGTATCCGTCGAGATCCAGCGAGGCGATTTCGCGCATGTGTTTTATGCGCAGGTCGTCGTAGGTACAGCCCTGATTGATACCGAACAAAAGCTGCTTCGGGTTTACCGTATCGTGCAGCGCGTTCAGGCGTTCATGTTCTTCTTTGCACCTGTAAAGCCAGCGAGTGGTACGCTCGCACGAAAGCTTCGCGTAGGCGTATTCAGCGGGGTTTTCCACGCATTCGTCAAACGCCATGGCAATCGTGGAACCGAGATTCGATTGTATCCGCATGCTCTCTTCCGGCCCCATAAAGATCTTTCTGCCGTCGATATGCGAATGGAAGGTAACGCCTTCTTCTTTGATATTGCGAAGCGTTGCCAGCGAAAACACCTGAAATCCGCCGGAATCCGTTAAGATCGGCCCGTCCCAACGGGTAAAGGCGTGCAGGCCGCCCATGGCTTTGATCTTCTCGTCGCCGGTGCGCACGTGCAGATGGTAGGTATTGCAGAGCATCACCTGGCAGCGCAGATCCTTCAGATCCAATGCGGAAACACCGCCCTTGATGGCGGCGGCCGTGGCCACGTTCATGAAGCCGGGCGTTTTCACTTCGCCGTGTACGGTGGTAAATTTTCCGAGCCGCGCCGTACCGTCCTTTTTGATCAGTTCATACATATGATAATATCCCTTTATATTTTATCCGTGATGAAACAGGCGTCGCCGAACGAGAAAAACCTGTAACGCTCCTCGATGGCGGTTTTATATGCGTTCAGGATGATCTCCCGGCTGCTGAGCGCCGATACCAGCATGATCAGCGTACTTTCGGGCAGGTGGAAATTTGTAATCAGTTCATTAATACATTTAAATTGATATCCCGGGTAAATAAAGATATTTGTTTCATTGTCGCCCGGTTTAACGAAACCGTTTTCGTCCGCGGCGGATTCCAGCGTGCGGCAGCAGGTGGTGCCGTTTGCAATGATTTTTCTGCCGTCGCGTTTTGCCGCGTTTATGATCGCGGCGGCTTCTTCGCCGATACTGTAACGCTCAAAGTGCATTTTGTGGTCTTCCACGTTTTCGGCCTTTACGGGGCGGAACGTGCCGATACCGACGTGCAGCGTTACCTGCGCGATATCGACTCCTTTGTTGCGTATTCTATCAAGCAGCTCCGGCGTATAATGCAGGCCCGCGGTGGGCGCGGCTGCGGAGCCGTTCAGCTTGGCGTATACGGTCTGGTACCGCTCGCGGTCCTTCAGCTCGTGCGTGATGTAGTGCGGCAGCGGCATTTCACCGATGCGTTCCAGCGTTTCAAGAAAGATGCCGTTATAAGTGAATCTCACTTTGCGGTTGCCGTTTTCCATCACCTCGAGCACTTCGCCGGTCATATCGTTCTCACCGAACGTGAAAACGGCGCCTTCCTTCGCTCTTTTTCCCGGGCCCGCGATGCATTCCCAAACGTCACTCCCGAGGTTATTCAGAAGCAGAAACTCCACGTGCGCGCCGGTATCCTTTTTTATGCCGTAAATACGGGCGGGAAGCACGCGGGAATTATTGAGCACCAAACAGTCGCCCGGGTCAAGATAATCGATGATATCGAAAAAATGCCGGTGTTCCAGTCTGCCGGTGTGTTTGCCGATCACAAGCAGCCGCGAATGATCGCGTTTCTCGCTTGGCTCCTGCGCGATCAGCTCCTGGGGCAGGTCAAAATAAAAATCGCTTTTTTTCATGGATCGCTCCGAAAGAATCAAAAAAAATATTGACTGTAAAATAATTATTTGATACAATATTCAATATTTTAACACAGTTATACGAAAGACGCAAGCAAAAACGCGTTATTTGCATAAAATAGCTTACGAGGTGAAAAAAGAATGGATCAGAAGTTTAAGGTTGGTATCATCGGCGCAACAGGCATGGTCGGCCAGCGTTTTATAACGCTTTTGGCGGATCACCCGTGGTTTGACATTGCCGTGCTAGCGGCAAGCGCACGCTCCGCGGGCAAAACCTATGAAGAAGCGCTCGGCGGCAGATGGGTGATGACCTCTCCCCTGCCCGAAAAAGTGAAAAGCATGGTGGTTTACGACGCGGTTGCCGATCTGAAAAAGATCGCCGACGCCGTGGATTTCGTATTCTGCGCCGTGGATATGAAAAAGGATGAGATCAAAGCGCTGGAAGAGGCGTACGCAAAGGCGGAATGCCCCGTGGTTTCCAACAACAGCGCCAACCGTTTCACGCCGGACGTCCCCATGGTGATCCCGGAGCTGAACAGCGACCACATCAGAGTGATCGAAGCGCAGAAAGCGCGTCTCGGCACGAAGCGCGGCTTTATCGCCGTAAAATCGAACTGCTCTCTGCAGAGCTACGTGCCCGCCCTTTACCCGCTGGACGCGAAATTCGGCGTAAAAGACGTGCTTGTGTGTACCTATCAGGCCATTTCGGGCGCAGGCAAGACCTTTGAGCGCTGGCCCGAGATGATCGACAACGTGATCCCCTATATCGGCGGCGAAGAAGAAAAGAGCGAAAAAGAACCCCTGAAGATTTGGGGCAAAATGGAAAACGGCGCGATCGTGCCGGCGGATTCTCCGAAGTTTACGGCGCAGTGCCTTCGCGTGCCTGTTTCAGACGGGCATATGGCCGCTGTGTTCGTGCGCTTTGAGAACAAGCCCACTAAGGAAGAGATCCTTGATGTCTGGAAGAGCTTCAGCGGACGTCCGCAGGAACTGGAACTTCCCCACGCGCCGAAGCAGTTTTTACACTATTTTGAAGAGGATAATATGCCCCAAACCAAACTCAACCGCGAGCTGGAGGGCGGCATGGCCGTTTCCATCGGCAGACTCAGAGAGGATACGCAGTACGATTACAAGTTCGTGTGCCTCTCTCACAATACGCTCAGAGGCGCGGCAGGCGGCGGCGTGCTGCTGGCGGAGCTTCTCTGCGCGGAAGGCTATATCACACCAAAAAACAAACTGAGCTGATGCTTCTTGAAGCAGACGATTTTTACCGGCAGCGCAGCTGCGCTGATCACACCGTTTACCGTAAACGGCGAGGCTGTAGACTACGCGCTGTTTGAAAACCTGTGCGAGTACCAGATTAATAACGGAACGCAGGCGCTCGTGGTTGCCGGCACCACCGGAGAATCTCCGGTTTTATCAAAAGAAGAAAAGAAAATGCTGTTCCGGCGGGCGGTCAACGCAGCCGGCGGCCGGGTCCCCGTGATCGCGGGCACCGGCTCAAACAGCACGGAAGAAGCCGTTCGCAAATCGAACGAAGCGGAAAAAGAGGGAGTCAACGCTTTATTAGTGGTGACTCCCTATTATAATAAGTGTACGCAGGAGGGGCTTATAAAGCACTACTTTTATATCGCGGACCGCGTGAGCGTTCCCATTATCGTATATAACGTACCCTCCCGCACCGGCGTGAATATATTGCCCGAAACGTACCGGGCGCTGGCCGAGCATAAAAACATTGCCGCAATCAAAGAAGCAAACGGCGATATCTCGTCGGTTGCCAAAACGATAGCCCTGTGCGGCGATCGACTGGACGTCTATTCCGGCAACGACGATCAGACCACGGCTTTTCTCGCGCTCGGCGGCAAAGGCGTGATTTCGGTTGCGGCAAACATCATCCCGGACGTGATGCAGGTCATGGCAACGGACAGAACACGCTCCGCCGTGCTTCAGCTGGAGTATCTGCCGCTGCTGAACGCCCTGTTCTGCGAGGTGAACCCGATCCCCGTCAAAGCCGCGGTTGAGATGATCACCGGCAAGACGCAGCCTTTACGCCTACCGCTGACAACAATATCGGATTCGCATCACAATTCGTTATTGCAGTTGGTGAAAAGTTATTCACTTGTCAATAACATGATATAAAATAAAGAGAACCGCCTGCCGATATGAACAAGTCACAACGGAACAGGCGGTTGTTTCTATTTATTTTGATGTTCAGCCGAGGTTGGCTTTCAGGTTGTCGAGCTGCTCGCGCATAGTGGCGGGGAGACGGTCGCCGAATCTGGCGTAGAATTCCTCGATACCGGGGACTTCGTCCTTCCAGAGGTTGTTATCCACGGTAAGGATCTCTTCAAGATTCTCAAAGGGAACTTCATCCTCGATACCGGTGAGGTCGATATCCTTGGCGTAAGGCACGTAGCCGATGGCGGTCTCTTTCGCGTCCACCTTGCCGTCGCAGCGGGCGAGGATCCAGAGCAGCACGCGCAGGTTGTCGCCGAAGCCGGGCCACAGGAAGTTGCCGTCATCGTCCTTACGGAACCAGTTGACGTTGAAGATCTTGGGCGCCTTGTCGGGATCGAGCGTCTTGCCGATATCCACCCAGTGCTGCCAGTAATCTGCCATATTATAGCCGCAGAACGGGAGCATGGCCATGGGGTCGCGGCGGACAACGCCTACCGCGCCTGCAGCGGCGGCGGTGGTTTCGGAAGCCATGATGGAGCCTACGAACACGCCGTTGTTCCAATCCTTGCTCTGATACACCAGCGGCGCGAGCTTGGCGCGTCTGCCGCCGAATACGAACGCGGAGATCGGCACGCCGTCCGGGTTCTCAAACTCGCTGCTCAGGCACGGGCAGTTGACCGCGGGCGCTGTGAAGCGTGAATTGGGATGCGCGCCCTTTTCGGTGCTCTCGGCGCCGTTCCACGGATCGCCCTTCCAGTCGATGGCGTTCGTGGGCGGGTTCTTATCGAGACCTTCCCACCAAACGGTGTTGTTGTCGAGATTATGGCATACGTTTGTGAAGATGGAGCCCTTCTTGGTGGAAAGCAGGGCGTTGGGGTTAGACTTCATGTTGGTGCCGGGTGCCACGCCGAAGAAGCCGTTTTCGGGGTTGATGGCGTACAGACGGCCGTCGGGGCCCTTGCGGATCCAGGCGATATCGTCGCCGACGGTCCAAACCTTATAACCGGCCTTCTTGAAGCCCTCGGGCGGGATCATCATGGCGAGGTTGGTTTTGCCGCAGGCGCTCGGGAACGCCGCGCATACGTACTTGGTTTCGCCGTTGGGATATTCAACGCCGAGGATCAGCATATGCTCGGCCTGCCAGCCCTCCTGCAGGCCCTGATAAGAGGCGATGCGCAGAGCGAAGCACTTTTTGCCGAGAAGCACGTTGCCGCCGTAAGCGGAGTTCACGCTGATGATGGTGTTATCCTGCGGGAACTGGCAGATCCAGCGGTTCTCTTTGTCTACGTTGCACTTGCAGTGCATGCCGCGCACCCAGTCGTCGGAATCGCCGAGGCAATCCATAACGGCCTTGCCAACGCGGGTCATGATGCTCATGTTCATAACCACGTAGATGGAATCGGTGATCTCAATACCTATTTTAGAAAACTTTGAGCCTACGGGACCCATGGAATAAGGGATCACGTACATCGTGCGGCCCTTGTAGGAATCGCGCGCGATATCGTAAAGCATTTTATAGCATTCGTCGGGATCCTTCCAGTGGTTGGTGGGACCGGCTTCTTCTTTTGTGGGGGTGCAGATCAGAGTTCTGTCTTCCACACGGGCCACGTCGTCGGGCTTGGTGCGGTGCAGATAGCAATCGGGAAGCAGCTCTTCGTTGAGCAGTTCCATTTCGCCGGTGGAGCAGGCTTCGGCCTTCAGCGCGTCAAGCTGCTCTTTGGAGCCGTCGATCCACATGATGTCAGCGGGCTTCAAAAGCTCCACTTTTTCTTCGATCCAGCTCAGGACCGATTTGTTCGTAGTAAGTGCCATATGATCTCTCCTTTTTATAAGGTTATATAACCCAAATATCTAATAAATTATATCATTCAGAAAAATCGTTGTCAATATCCATTGTGGCAAAAGCGTTCAATTTTACGCCCGCCGTATGCCCCGCAAGATACTCATAATACCCCTGCGAGCCGATCATGGCGGCGTTATCGCCGCAGTAGCGCAGCTCTGGCATAAACAGTTCGATCTTTTTACGTTTGCACAGCGCCTGCATCTCTCTGCGCAGCACGCTGTTTGCCGATACGCCCCCGGCGATCACGAACCGGGACGGCTTCAGGAGGTCCATTGCTTTCTCCGTTTTTGAGCAGAGCACCTTCACAACGCAGCGCATATAGGATGCGCCGATATTTTCGGTATCGATGGGCTCCCCTTTCTGTTGTTTGTTGTGGATCAGATTGATCGCGGCGGTCTTCATGCCCGAAAAGCTGAAATCGAATTCACTGCCGTCCACGCGCGGGAACGGGAATACGTACTTTTTCGGGTCGCCGTTTGCGCAGACCTTATCCATGTTCAGCCCGCCGGGATACGGAAGCCCAAGCAGGCGCGCGGCTTTATCCATCGCTTCGCCCGCAGCGTCGTCGCGCGTGCGTCCGATCACCTCGTAATCGGTATAGCTTTTCACGTTTACAAGATGCGTATGTCCGCCCGATACGATCAGTGCGAGAAACGGCGGTTCGAGAGACGGGGACGATATATAGTTGGACGCCACATGACCGCGAAGGTGGTGCACCGGCACAAGGGGGATATCGTTTGCGAAGCAAAGCCCCTTTGCGAAATTCACGCCCACAAGAAGCGCGCCGATCAGCCCCGGCGCGGCGGTAACGGCTACGGCGTCGATGTCTTTCAGCGTCAGATCCGCGTCCGAAAGCGCTTTTGCGCAAACGCCGCTTACGCTCTCGCAGTGCCTGCGGGACGCGATCTCGGGCACCACGCCGCCGTATAAGATATGCTCCGGCACCTGCGACGCAACGACGTTTGAAAGCACTTCCCTGCCGTCTCTTACCACGGCGGCGCCGGTATCGTCGCAGGAGCTTTCAATGGCCAGTATATTCAACGGGAATCTCCCCTTTCATAAAAACAAAGTGTAGATCACGGCGTCTTCGTCCGGCGACGTGTAAAAGCCGGGGCGGACACCCTGCGCGGCGAAGCCCGCTTTTTCATAGAGGGTTCTCGCGGCGGCGTTGGAAGCGCGCGCCTCAAGGGTGAGAAACGTGCAGCGTTCCTCTTTTGCCGCGTTTATTATCGCACGCAGCAGAGCTTTCGCAATTCCCTGCCTTCGGTATTCCCTTTTCACCGCGAGATTGGCAATATAGCACTCGCCGCAAACCGTTTCCATGCTCACGTACCCTGCAGGCGTTTTTCCGATCTCACACACAAGGAACAGCGCGTTTTCTTTATTGATTTCGGAAAGCACGCCGGCTTCGCTCCACGGGTCGGAAAAGATCTCTGTTTCGAGCGCCGCAATGGCGGGCGCGTCCGATGGAACGGCTCTCCTGATGTTAAAACCCGCCGTCATGCTTTCGCCTCATACCAGGTCTTGCCGATCCCGGCGTCAGCCCGCAGCTTCACCGAAAGCGACACCGCGTTTTCCATTTCCTCTTTCAGGAGCTCAGCCGCCTTCTGCGCAAGAAGCGCGGGAGATTCAAGAATCAGCTCGTCGTGCACCTGCATGATCAGACGCACCTGGGGCAGCTCGTTCTGCAGCCGCCGGTAGATCTTTACCATGGCGATCTTGATGATATCGGCCGCCGTGCCCTGAATGGGCATATTGCGCGCTACCCTCTCGCCGAACGCCCGCAGCATCGCGTTGGAGGAGGTCAGCTCCGGCAGGTATCTGCGACGATGGAAGACCGTTTCGGCATACCCCTTCTCTTTTGCGGAGGCGATGGCGTTTTTCATATATCCGTCTATGGACGAATACAGGGCAAGATAAGCGTTGATAAACCGCTCGGCCTCGGCGCGGGTGGAATGGATATCCTTCGCCAGCGAGAACGAACCGATACCGTATACGATGCCGAAATTGACCGCCTTCGCTTTGCTTCTGAGCTCGGGCGTCACGTTTTCTTCCGGAATGCCGAACACCTTCGCCGCTGTCACGGTATGCACGTCCACGCCCCGGTTGAAGCAGTCCAGCATATTCTTATCGTCTGCAAGCGCAGCCAGCACGCGGAGCTCGATCTGCGAATAGTCGGCGTCCACAAGCACGTATCCGTCGCGCGCGGTAAAGAACTTCCGGAATTCACGCCCGAGCTCGGTGCGCACCGGGATGTTCTGCAGATTCGGCTCCGTGGAAGAAAGCCGGCCGGTTCGCGTTTCTGTCTGGTTGAACGTGGAATGGATGCGCCCGTCCGGACCGATGGCTTTCAGCAGGCCCTCGCAATAGGTGCTTTTGAGCTTCGCGTAGGCGCGGTATTCGAGGATATCCGAAACAATGGGATAATCGTCCGCAAGGCCTTCCAGCACTTCCGCGTTGGTCGACCAGCCGGTTTTCGTCTTCTTTTTTGCCGGAAGACCGAGCTTTTCAAATAAAATCGCGCCGAGCTGCTTCGGGGAATTGATGTTGAATTCCTCCCCCGCCAGATCGTAAATGCGATGTTCCAGTTCGCCGATGCGCTGCGAAAGGATCACGGAATACTGCCGTATGTTATCGCTGTTGACCTCCATGCCGTCTTCTTCCATGGCGGAAAGGACCTCGGCCAGCGGAATCTCCATGTCTTTCAGCAGATCCATCTGGTTATTATTTTCAAGAATCGACGTCAAACGGTTGGCAAGCGTTTTTGCGGCGGCGATCTCACGCAGAAGCTTCCTGCTTTCGTCCGGGATAGCGCCTTCCGTTTCAACTTCCGGCAGCGGGATATTATAACTCATGGCGATCTCGGCAACGGAAAACCCGGTAGCGTTCGGGTTCAGCAGATACGCGGCGAGACGCAGATCGAAAGATACGTTTCTGATCTCAACGCCGCCCTGCATCGCGTATTTATACGCCTTTTTGGAATCCGCGAAAACCTTGCTCACGTTTTCGCTTTCCAGCGCGGTTTTCAAAACGGAAAGGCCGTTGGGAATATAGTACAGAGCGTCGTTATACAACGCATAAAACGTGCCGTTATCATCAAGATCAAGATACAGCGTACTGTTTTTATCCGCGTCGAAGGCATCGCGCTTTTCGGCATGCAGAACGCTCGTTTTCTTTTGTTCAGGTGCTTTTACCGGCGCCTCGTCGAGTTTTAACCGGGCGATCAGCTTGAACATCTCGTGCTTTGCGAGTTCTCTTTTCAGCGCTTCGGGATCAACGGGATTCCTGAGATATGCAGAGATATCTTTGTCGATCGGCGCTTCGAGGCAGATCGTACCGAGCGTTCGGCTCAGGAAGGCGCTGTCTTTGCCTGCTTCAAGCTTTGCGCGCACGCCGTTCGTAACCTCAAGCGCGTTCAGATCCTCATAGATATTGTCGATGGAATGATACTTTTTGATCAGCTCGCCCGCCGTTTTCGGACCGACGCCCGCAACGCCGGGGATATTATCGGAATTATCGCCCTGCAAGGCTTTTAGCTCGATCATTTCGGCCGGGGTCAGGCCGTATTCTTCCATGAGTTTCGCTTCATCGTATCTCGTCGTTTGCGTCTGCCCCATTTTCGTGGTGGTGAGCAGTACGTTTACGTTGCTTCTTATGAGCTGCAGGGAATCGCGGTCGCCGGTCGCGATAAAGCACACGTCCTGGGGCGCCGTATGCGCTGAAAGCGTACCGAGGATATCGTCCGCTTCATATCCTTCGCATTCAACGATATGACATCCGAACGCGCGCAGCAGGTCTTTCATGGGTTCCATCTGTTCGTGGAGCTCGGACGGCATTGCCTTGCGTCCGGCTTTGTACCCTTCGTACATCTTATGCCGGAACGTAGGCGCTTTCAGATCGAACGCAACGGCGACGGCCTGAGGCTGCGTCTGATCTAAAAGACTTAAAAGCATATTTGTAAAACCGAAGATTGCGTTCGTGAAATGCCCGTCTTTTGCTGTGAGCATTTTAATGCCGTAGAATGCGCGGTTGATCAGGCTGTTGCCGTCTATGATCAGAAAATGCATGTTTCTTCCTCCGAATCATGTATTTATTTCATCATACCACAGTTTTTCGCGGAATGCTACTTTATTTTTCGCATATTTTATGCTAAAATTAAAATTAGTTGGGATGTGATATATCTTGCAAGTAAAAGATCTTTTTAAGAACGGATACGCCGCGCTTGCGCCTATGGCAGGCGTTACAGACGGCGTGTTCCGCGCGATCTGCGTTCGTTCCGGCGCGGCTTTCACGGTCACAGAAATGGTGAGCGCCAAAGCGCTGACGCTGGGCGACATAAAATCAAAGGAACTGATGGCGTTGACGGACGCCGAACGCCCCGCCGGGATACAGATCTTCGGCAACGATCCGGCCGTTATGGCCGAGAGCGTTTCTCAGGTGCTGCCATTCAGGCCGGATTTTATCGATATCAATATGGGCTGCCCCGCGCCGAAGATCGTAAAAAACCGCAGCGGGAGTTTTCTGATGAAGGAACCCGCGCTGGCCGGTGAGATCGTGCGCGCCGTCGCCGACGCAGCTAAAGGTCTGCCTGTTACCGTTAAGATGCGCACCGGCTGGGACGAGGCGTCGAAAAACCACGTGGAATTCGCGAGAATACTTGAAGCCAACGGGGCTTCCGCTATCGTCGTTCACGGGCGCACCCGCGAACGGATGTATATGCCCCCCGCGGACTGGAACGCGATCAAAGAGGTTAAGAACGCCGTAAGGATCCCGGTAACCGGAAACGGAGACGTATTCTCTCCGGAAGACGCAAAGCGGATGTATGAGGAAACCGGCGTTGATTTTATCATGGTGGGGCGCGCAGCGCTCGGCAGGCCTTGGATCTTCAGGCAGATAAACGAATACCTTAAAACCGGCGCATACGCCCCCGCCCCGGGCAATAAAGAGAGAATGAGCATGATGCTGGAGCACGCGCGCCTCATATGCAAAGCCAGAGGAGAAACGCACGGTATGTTCGACATGAGAAAGCACGCATTGTGGTATACCAAGGGCATTCGCGGCTCGAACCGGCTGCGCAATCGTTTCAGCACGGTCAAAACCTACGAAGAGCTTTGTGAGCTTGCGAGCATCATTTCGGAAATCAACGAATAACTGAATGTAACCTTTTATACCCGATTGCGTCTTTGTGGATGAAGACGTCTTACAACGATGCTGGGGATGATAATGGAAGATAACGAAATCATTCAGCTGTATTGGGAACGAAACGAAACAGCTGTTTATGAAACAAAAAACAAATACTCCCGTTTTCTGTTTCATATTGCGGGCGCGATACTGCAAAACCGACAGGATATGGAAGAAGCGGAAAACGATACTTATCTGCGCGTATGGAACGCGATTCCAACCGATCGGCCTGCGCATTTTTCAGCTTATCTTGCAAAGATCATGCGCCGCATATGTATAGATATTTACCGAAAGCAGACCGCCGAAAAGCGCGGCGGAAGCGAATATGAGGTTTCTCTGGAAGAGCTCGAAGAATGCGTTTCCGACAGCGGAGATCCCGCGGATGAAGCGCAGATGCGTACGTTATCACGCGATATCGACCGTTTTCTGGATACATTGCCGAGCCGGGACAGATACATTTTTATACACAGATATTTTTTCGCCGAAACGATAATTGAGATTGCCGAAAGTTTACATCTGACACAAAACAACGTGAAGGTGATCTTATCCAGAACAAGAAAAAAAATGAAAACCTTTTTAGTACAGGAGGGATATGAATGAACAAAGAACAGCTTTCCGACGCGATCGGGAATATCAGCGATGAACATATTGAAGCAAAAGACAAAAGGACTGACTCCGGGAAGAACCGTGCATTAAAAGCCTTTTCGGCCATCGCGGCTTTGCTTGCGCTTGCCGTTACCGCCGTACTCGTGATCCCGAAACTTGTGCCGGATCGTCCCACGCCGGACACCTCCGTTACGAACGACGTCACTACGCTCCCCCCGGAAACGACTTCTTTACAGCCAACGGATCATACGCAGGAGGGGGCTACACAAGCACCGTCAGCAGTTCCGTTGAGTTATGCCGTTGCCGAAGCGGTTTATCCCGAGGAATGCAACGAGCTTATAACATGGAACAGCACAAAAGAAGAAATCATGCAGTATAATAAAGCGGACGGAAAAACGGACTCGCTGCAATATACGCGCGCCGTTCTGAAGTCTTTTTTATCCGATACGGAAGCAAACGCCGCATTTTCACCGCTGAGCCTGTATTTTTCGCTCGCGTCGCTTGCCCAGATGTCCGTCGGCGAAACACGGGAACAGATCCTCAGCTTGCTCGGCGCGCCCGATATCGAAGCTTTGAAAAAAACGGCGCGCGCCGTCTGGCTGAACGTTTACTGCAACGGCAAACCGTACGGCGATCAGGCTTCCGGCGATAAAGAATGTGTGATCCCTTCCAATTCCTTCTGGCTGAATTCCAACGTCGCAGCGGACGGTGATGCCTCCGTTGCCGAGATACTCAAAAACGATTATTTCACGTCCTTTTATAAAGGAGATCCGCTTGACGACGGCTTTCAGAACGCGTACCGTGCATGGATGAACGACCACACAGGCGGCTTGCTGAAAGACGCGGTCGAGCAGATGAGCTTTTCGCCGACGGATATTTTTACGCTTGTGAATACGCTGTATCTCAAGCTGACCTGGATGGAACCTTTTCTGGAGGAAGAGAACTCCGTTGACGTCTTTTACGGAAAGAGCGGTGACACGCAGGCAACTTATATGCACAAAACGACCGATTACGGCAAATATTATAAAGGCGCCTGTTTTTCATGCGGAATCCTTCCGACGAATACAAACGCCGGCGTTGCGTTTATCCTGCCTGACCCCGGTACGACGCTGGAAGAACTGATACAAAGCGAAGCATATATGGAGTTCTTTGAAAACCGTTGGGATACGGATAAATATCTGCCCCCGGAAGGATACGATATGTATGAGATCACCTTTACCGTCCCGAAATTCAATATAACGTCCTCATACGATCTGAAACCTTATCTGACTTCATTGGGCGTTTCAGACGCCTTTGACGCGGGCAAAGCGGATATCCCCTTTATCAAGTCAACAGACGGCGCGAATCCTTTTATCACAAAGGCGAAACAGGATGTTACGGTAGACGTGAACGAAAAAGGCATTTCGGCTGCGGCAATCACTACGATGGGCGGCGGCTGGGGACAGCCTGTATTTTATAAAGTGGACATGGATCTGAACAGACCGTTTCTGATGGTAGTTGTTTCCGAATGCAACACCCCGCTGTTTGCCGCGGCTGTAAACAATATGGAATAAATACCGTTATCAAAATCATACGGGCGCTCTCTTTTCTTTGAGAACACCCGTAATTTTTTATGCTTTTTCGGCAAGGTCGTAAATCAGCCTTTCCGTTTTTTCCCAGCCGATGCACGGGTCTGTGATCGACTGTCCGTAAACGCCGCCGCCGATCTTCTGCGCGCCGTCCACAAGATAGCTTTCGATCATAAAGCCTTTTACAAGTTTTTTGATATCGGCGTTATAGCTTCGGCTGCCGAGCACTTCCATCGCGATCCTGTGCTGCTCAAACGGCTGTTTGCCGGAATTAGCGTGGTTCGTATCCACGATGCACGCAGGGTTCTGCAGACCGCTCGCGGCATACGCTTCGTTGAGGTGGTAAAGATCTTCGTAATGATAATTCGGGATGCTCTGTCCGTGCTTGTTCACATATCCGCGCAGTATGGCGTGCGCCAGCGGGTTGCCCTGCGAATGTACTTCCCAACCGCGATAGATAAACGTATGCTTATGCTGCGCTGCCGTGATGGAATTCATCATCACCGAGATATCGCCGCCGGTGGGGTTCTTCATGCCTACGGGCTCGGCGACGCCGCTGGCGGTCAGGCGGTGCTGCTGGTCTTCAACGCTTCTCGCGCCCACGGCAACGTAGGCGAGAACGTCGTCAAGATACCGGTGGTTTTCGGGATACAGCATTTCGTCCGCGCATGAGAAGCCGGTTTCACGCAGGGCCTTGATGTGAAGCTCCCGTATCGCTACGATCCCCTTGAACATATCAGGCTTCGCGGAAGGATCCGGCTGGTGCAGCATGCCCTTGTAGCCGTCGCCGGTGGTGCGCGGCTTGTTGGTATAGATACGCGGAATGATATAAATATTATCCTTTACCTTTTCCTGTACCTCGCGCAAACGGGAGATGTATTCGAGCACGCTGTCGTCCCGGTCCGCCGAGCAGGGACCGATGATCAGAACAAGCCTGTCGTCTTTCCCGGTAAATATGGCTTCGATTTCCGCGGCGCGCGCGGCAACAGCCGCTTTCAGCTCTGCGGTGAGCGGGTACATCTCCTTGACTTCTTTCGGTATGGTCAGCTTTCTTTCAAAAATCATGTTCATCATGGCGTTATACCTCCGGTCGGTTTTTGTCGAACAGGGCTCTGCGCGCGGTGGAAATCCGCATCTTTTCTTTCAGCGCCGCCTCGTCTTCGTTTTTCAGGATCTCATATATTTCTCCGAGCTCATCCGAGAAGGTTTTGATCTCAGAGAGAAGCGCGTCTTTGTTCAGAAGAAAAAGCTCGCTCCACATATTTTCGTTGATGCGCGCTATGCGCGTCAGGTCGCGGAAGGAATCGCCGGTATAATCCACAAGATGTTCGCTTTTGGAACAGGTCATCAGGCACATCGCGATGATATGCGTAAGCTGCGATACAAAACCGATCATTTCATCGTGCGCTTTCGGCGGCAAAGAAGAGATGCGTGCAAAACCGAGCGTTTCGCCGATCCCTTTGCAGATCTCTATCGCGTTGAACGTGTTGCGGTCCGTCGGGACAACGATATAGTTCGCCTGCCGGAAGATGCGGTCGTCGCTGTTTCTTACGCCGTATACCTCTTTACCTGCCATCGGGTGTGCGGCAACGAATTCAACGTCCGGCCGAAGCATATCCTGAATATCGTATACGATCGGCGATTTTATACCGGTCACGTCCGAAAGCACCGCGCCGGGTCGGAACTTGCTCTGATGCTCTTTGATCCACGTTTTGAAAATGTGAGGATACAATGCAAAAATGCAAAGATCAGCCTGTCCGATCATATCCGCGTCTGCCTCGGCGGAACCGCGGTCTATCAGTTTGTTTTCAATCGCATATGCAATGGAATCGGGATCGATATCGATCGCATTCACGTGATAACCCTGTTTTTTGAAACCCATTGCGTAGCTGCCGCCGATGAGCCCCAACCCTACAATCAGGATCCTTGTGTTTTTATCAAGCTTCATTTTTCAAATCGACCTTCAATCTTTTTAAATCTTCAAAGAACCGGGGATAACTCTTGTTCACTGCCTCTGCGCCTTCGATCACGCCGCCGGTCAGCACGCAGAGCACGGCAAGACTCATAACGATACGGTGGTCGTTATGGCCGCATAAAGGCGTTTGTGGCGCATGCAGCGCACACGGGTGAACCGTTACCGTATCCTCTGTAACGACCGTTTCGCAGCCGAATTTCAGAAGCTCCTGCGCCATCGCCGACGCGCGGTCGCTCTCTTTGATGCGGAGCCGTTTCGTTCCGGTAAATACGCCGCCGCGGTTTGCCGCTGCGAAAGCAAACAGAATGGGCGCAAGATCGGGGCAGTCTGACAGATCGAAGACGCCGCTTCCCTGTTTTAACGCAAAGAACATTTCTTTACACACAGAATCCCCCTGTAAAGAATTATCGTTTACGCCCATTACGTCGACGTGATACCCAAGATGATGAAACGCCAACAGAAACGCAGCGTTGGACCAATCTCCCTCGTTCTCAACAGACGCGGAATGATAACGGCGGCCGCCTTTTACATACAGAGTGTGGTCGTCGATCCATGTGTTTTCGATACCGAACAGACGCTGTACGTATAACGTAAGATCGATGTAGGGCCTGCTTTCCGTTTTGCCTGTTAGGATGATCCTGCTGTTGCCCTGCAGCAGCGGAAGCGCGAAAAGCAAGCCGGTAATAAACTGACTGCTGACGTCGCCCGGCACAGTGAAAACGCCGTTTTGCATCCCGCCGCCGACATGAACGTATTCATCTTTTTTATCGTAACAGATCCCCTGCTGCCTGCAGATCCGCTCAAACACCGTCAGCGGGCGTTCAAGCAATCTTGCGCTGCCGGTGAGCGTTCCACCGGTTTCGGATATCATGCACAAAGGAATAACAAAACGTAAGGTGCTGCCGCATTCTCTGCAGTTTATCTTATTCTGAATGCGGAGATGCCCGGCGTCAACGCCTGTTACGGTCAGAATACCGTTATCATACCCGTATGAAGCGCCGAAGGAAGAAATTGCGTCCAGCGTTGCAGATATATCGTTTGACAGATCGATATTGCGGATCACGCTTGTTCCTTCCGAAAGGGCTGCGCAGAGGATCATCCTGTGCGCGATGCTCTTTGACGGCGGCGTGTTCACGTTGCCGGACGGCGCGGATTTATGAATAATAACTCTCATTTTCAAGAAATCCTTTTAAGAAATCAACGGCTTCGAGATAACCATTTATGCCGCGCCCTTTGATCGTCTTCACACACGCGGAACGGATATAACTGATTTTACGAAAAGGTTCCCTCGTATCGGGATCGCTGATATGCACTTCGACCGCGGGGATCCCAACCGCTTTCAGCGCGTCCAGCAGCGCGACGCTGGTATGCGTATACGCGCCGGGGTTGATAACGATCCCGTCTGCGTTGCCGTAAGCCTGCTGGATCATATCCACCCGATCGCCTTCGTGGTTCGACTGCTTCAGTTCACACGCAATACCGAAAGCGTCACAGTGCTCCCGGATCATTGCGCAAAGATCCGCGTACGTCGTTCTGCCGTAGATGTCGGGCTCGCGGATCCCCAGCATATTCAGAGTCGGTCCGTTAACGACCAGCAGCTTCATTATAATGCCTTCTTTCGATCTCCGCGGCCACTTCCCCGGGCGACGCGCCGCCCGGAACGGTATCATCCGCGGTATTCTTGTATATTTCATACCGTTCACGGTATCTCGCGAAAACAGCGTCGGCAGTGAGCGCCAGAGGCCGGTCTGCGGTGGGGATAAGAAGCTCCGGCGGACGGTCCAGAAAATACAGGCGCCCGTTCATTTTCAGAAGATCCACGTTTTCGGGCTTCAACACCGCGCCGCCGCCTGTGGCGATCACACAGCCCGCATTCGCAGACAGCGAACGGATCGCGTCAGTTTCAAGCGAACGGAAATACGGCTCCCCTTTTTCGCTGAAGATTTCTGAGATTTCACACCCCGCAGCGTCTCGGATCAGATCGTCGGTATCGTAAAAAGGCCGCTTCAGTTTTTCGGCAAGCAGTTTGCCGACGGTTGATTTGCCGCACCCCGGCATGCCGGTGAGAACGATATTCAGCTTTGACGCAAGTATTTCTTTGTATATTCTCTCCGTGATATCTCCGGCGTCGGTATCCATGAAGATCTCATAAGCCCTTACCGCCTGCGCTACCAGCATATACAGCCCGGTCTGCGCTTTTATTCCATTTTTGAGGGCGGCCTGCACCAGACGGGTCTGATGTGGATTATAGATCGCGTCGGCAACATACTCCAGTTTGCCGAATGTTTCAAGCAAAACCGGCGCATCGAAAACATTGGGGAACATGCCCACCGGCGTCGTATTGACGATCGCATGCGCGTCGTTATGCATGGTTACCGCTTCTTCATATGTAACGGTGTTTTCGCGCGCTTTCCGGCTTACGGTAACCGTTTGCGCGGCGCCGAGATCCTTAACAACTGCCTGCGCGGTGCGTGATGTGCCGCCGGTGCCGAGAATCATTACTTTTTTACCCCGAAACTCCATGTTTTCACGGGCAAACAATGCCTTCATACCGTAATAATCCGTATTATAACCAAAGAGTTTTCCGTTCCGGTTCACAACGGTATTCACCGCGCCGATCTTCTGCGCAGCCGGATCTGTTTTATAAAGATAAGGAATCACAGCGCGCTTATACGGAATGGTGACGTTAACGGCCTTAAACTCTTTTTCTTCCATAAACGCGCCCAATTCCAAAGGGGAAAGCTCTTTGAGTTCATATTTGTAAGTGCCGATCTTCTCATGGATCTCTTTTGAATAACTGTGCGGCAGCTTTTCGCCGATGCAGCCGTATTCCATTACGCGTGTCCTCCGAGCCAGTCCGTACCGAAGCGCAGCGCAAGCTGATCGCACAGAACAAGCGCCGAGATGCTGTCAACGACCGCGCGCGCACGGTGTACGATAGCCGGATCATGCCGCCCGGCGACTTCGATTTCGGCGTTTTCCATTGAATTCAGATCAACCGTTTCCTGAGAGATCCCGATCGACGGCGTGGGCTTTACAGCGCAGCGGAAAATAATGGGCATCCCGTTTGAAATACCGCCGTTTATGCCGCCGTTATGATTTGTTATCGCCGTTACTTTGCCGTTTTCGGCCCGCAAAGCGTCGTTCGCTTCGCTGCCTTTCATATCCGCAATGGCAAATCCCGCGCCGAATTCCACGCCTTTTACGGCCGGAATACTGAACAGCGCATGCGAGAGAACGCCTTCAAGCGTATCGAACCAGGGTTCGCCGACGCCTGCCGGAACGCCGATGACCGCCGTTTCAAGAACGCCGCCGACGCTGTCATTCCGCTGCGCCGCGTCTTCGATCGCTGCGATCATCTCCGCTTTTTTCGCGTCGTTCAGAACGGCGAACGTCTGCGTGTTCAGATACGCGATATCCTTATTCAGATCGCCGAAGCCGTCGTCAGATATTCCTGCGCATTTTTGGACGTGCGTGCCGATTTCGATCCCCCTTGCCCGCAGCGCGGAGATCGCAATCGCGCCGACCGCAACCAGAGGCGCGGTAAGCCTGCCGCTGAAATGTCCCCCGCCGCGCCGGTCCTCAAAACCGTGATATTTCATGCGGGCGGTATAATCGGCATGACCGGGCCGCGCGAGCTCACGCAGGCGCGTATAGTCGTCGCTTTTTACGTTTTCATTCGGTATCTGTATACAGATCGGTGCTCCGGTGGTTTTGCCGTTATACACGCCGCTTACGATCCGGAAACGATCCGGTTCCACCCTTTTCGTTGATACGCTTCCCTGCGGGCGGCGCTGCGAGAGTTTTAATCCGATAAACGCGTCGTCTGCAATGACGCCGGGCGCAAGCCCGTCAAGTACCGCGCCGATCGTTTCCCCATGGCTTTCTCCGAACAGCGTAACCGAAACGCTTTCGCCAAACGTGTTTTTCATTGAATCAACCTTCTTTTATCATCTCAAATAATTCATAGAATGCTTCCGGCGCGAGCGTCTGGGAGCAGTACGATCCGGGGCGGTCAACAGTGGTTACCTGAATCCCCTGCGAAATGCTCTTTTTATCGTGCGTAAGAGCGCGCATGGCCGCAGCGAGATCAAAATTCAGCGAAACAGGCAATTCGAGCTTTTCGTATATTTTTTTTACTCTCTCACGAAGCGCGGGATCGGTGATCATCGGCAGCATGCCGAGCGCTACGCATTCGCCGTGATATAACCGATGCAGGTCCCCTTCGCTTTCTATCGCGTGCCCAACGGTATGGCCGAAATTCAGGATGCGACGCAGACCGGCTTCTTTCTCATCCAGCTCGACAACCGCTTTTTTGATCTTCACCGAGTGAACGATGATCTCGTCAAGACGCGCAAAAGGATCTTCATTTTCAAACAGGCGGAAAAGCTCTTCGTCTGACGTGAGCGACATTTTCAGCGCTTCAGCAAGCCCGTTGGATATCTGCCGTTTCGGAAGCGTGGAGAGCGTATCCGGATCGATCAGCACCTTTTTCGGTTGATAAAACGCGCCGACGACGTTTTTGACGCCGTTCAGATTTACAGCGGTCTTTCCGCCGACGGAGGAATCCACCTGAGACAAAACGGTGGTCGGAATATTGTAATAATCGATCCCCCGCATATAACTCGCGGC